>JACQFT010000026.1 GCA_016199925.1 Opitutia bacterium
ACCGCGCTCCTCCACGAAGTCGGCGCGACGCACGTGTGGCTCACGCTCTCGCACACCGAGACGCATGCGATGGCCGTCGCGGCGCTCGTGAAACATGGGTAGACATTTTCCCATGGCTGAGAAGAGCAGCAACGTCCCGCTCTGGCTGACTCTCGGTTTCGCCGGCGGCCTGGCTTTCGGTTGGATGCTGCTGCGCCAACCCGCCAAGACTCCGCCGCCTCCGGCCGAAACCGTGCCCGTCGAGGCGGTCGCCGTGCCCGACGGAGCGCCGAAGGATGTCGCGACGCTCGGCGCGACCGAGCAGTATTTCCAACGCTGGGGCGGCTACGCGGTCTGGGAAAACCAGACGACGCAGTTCGCCGTCTGGAACGGCCGCAAGCAGCGTCACTCCGATTTCTACGAAGTTCGCCGCGCCGACGGGAAATTCTTTTTCCGCACGCTGCCGCAGCTCTCGTGGGTGCTGCTCGACCACGGTCCGAAGATGCGCGCGCCGATCTGGTTCGCCGAGACCGTCGCGATGCGCGCGCAGTTCTACCAAGCCCATCCCGACTACGATCCCTCGAAGGAGCCCGCGGTAAAGTTGCCGCCGCTGCCGCCCATCGCGCATCTGGAGTTGGAGCCGCGAGTGATGCCGACAAGACGTGTGACAACGCCGTCGACCACGACGACGCCGATGGTTCGACCGCCACCACCGCCCGTGGTTATCCTCACTCCCGGCGCGGGCGGCGGTTAGCCTTGGCTCGACTGTAGGAGCGGCATTATGCCGCGATACGAACGTGGCGCGGGACTCGCGAATAGTCGCGGGGTAACCCCCCTCCTCCAGTTTCTGCGTCGGCTGCGGGTTTGTTTCTTTTCTCTCCGGACGCTTCCGCTACCGTCCAGCCATGCCTCTCTCCGCGTCGTGTCCGGTTCTGTCCTGCGCCGCGGCCGGGGCGTGGGAGAAAAAACTCCTGCGCGACGAGACGGCCGAGTGGGACGCCATGCAGCGCGCCGGGGCCGCCATCGCTGCGGCGCTGCTCGAGGATTTCCGCGAGATCGGCCGCCTGCCCGTCAACGCACGGTTGCTGGTGCTCGCCGGCAAAGGTCACAACGGCGGCGACGCGCTCCTCGCCGCTGCGGCGGTGCTGGAGAAATTCCCCGGCGCGACCGCCGACCTGCTGCTCGCGTTTGGCGAGGAGCCGCTGAAGCCGCTGGCGCGGCTTTCGCTCGAAGTGCTCCGGCGCACCGCCGGCAAGCGCCTGCGCGTCGTCACGCTCGCGCAGCTGAAGACGGAGCTGGCGACCTACGATGTCTGTCTCGACGGCGTTTTCGGTTTTCAGTTCCGGCCGCCGCTCGACGACGCCACCGCCGAGCTGCTCGCGTGGGTGAACACGCATCCGCGCCTTCGCCTGCGCGCGGCGGTCGATCTGCCGAGCGGGATGGGCGAGGCGAACGCGGGCACGGTCTTCCGCGCGGACTTCACCTACGCGACCGGCATCGTGAAATCGCCGCTGCTCGCCGAGGGCAACGCGCCCTTCGCGGGCCGCGTGCGCTATCTCGATTTAGATTTCTTCAAGGTGGAGCGCGTTGACCCCAACGCGCTGGATCGTGTTTTGCTCCCGACAATCCTCGCGCCGCTCGCGCGTCTGCGCTCGGCGCAGACCGACAAGCGCACCTACGGCCACCTGATGGTCGTCGGTGGTTCGCGGAGTTATCCGGGCGCGGTGTTGATGACGGTGCAATCGGCGCTGCGCAGCGGCGTAGGATTGCTCACCGCATTCGTGCCGGCGTCGCTCGCGCCGACTTACGCCACGCGCTTTCCCGAGGCGATGTGGGTCGGTCTGCCCGAGACGACCGACGGCGGCCTGGCTCTCGCCGGACTCGCGGCGGTGAAAGAAAAACTCCCGCGCGCAACGGCGCTCGCCGTCGGACCGGGCCTCGGCGCCGAGGCGGAGACGATTCAACTCGTCTGCGGCGTCGTCCGCGCGACCAACGTGCCTTTTCTGCTCGACGCCGACGCGCTGCGGCCGGAAGTGCTCGTTGCGGCGAAAGGCAAACGCTTCCTCGGCACGCCGCACGCGGGTGAGTTTCAGCGGATGGCGGGCAAGTCGGACGTGCGGGAATTCTCCGCGCAGCACGGCGCCGTCGTCGTGCTGAAGGGCCCCGTGACGCGGGTCTGTGGTAGCGCGGTGCTTCAGCCCGCGTCAGACCCGGACACTCGCGGGCCGAAGCCTCGCGCTACTCCCGAGCCCGTCTATCACAGCCTGTTCGGCGGGCCGGTGCTGGCGCGCGGGGGCAGCGGCGACGTGCTCGCCGGTTTGGTCGGCGGACTCCTCGCGCAGGCGCCGGACGATTTGTTGTCCGCCGCAGGGCGCGGAGTGGTTTGGCATGGTCTCGCTGCGGATCTGCTCGCCCGCGACAAGGGTCAGGTCGCCGTGCAGACAACGCAGCTGTTGGATTATCTCCAGCCAGCGCTCCACGGCGCGGAACATGGCTGCACCTGAGTTATTTTTCGGTCTCGCTTTGATCAGTCGCGACTACTTCTTGCGGGCGGGAGTCATGGAAAGGGCGATAGTCACGTAGGTTTTTTTCAGCTGCTCGCGGGCGCTCGCGGAAATCGGGCTGTTGGCGAAAGCCTTGTCGAAGGCGGCTTCTGCGACGGCTCTCATGTTGGCAGCCAGATCCACAGTAGAGGGCTGGAACCTCACTTCCTGCATGTAGAGCGTGTTGAAGTTAGGCAGGGAGGCGAATCCGGCCATCGCCGCCGAGATGTCCTCTTGCGGCAGAGAGGGAAGTCCGGCCTTCAGGCCGGCTAGCAGTTGCTCGTCGCGTATGCGATTGCGATGATCTTCCTCTGTTTTCTCTATCCCATCATAAACCTCCTCTCCAACCTGCGCTTTCATCTTCTCGACCATTGTGTTGTGTTCCTCCCGCGTTCGCGCGAAGATGATGTCCACATAAAGCGCAACGGAAGAATCTATTTCACTGGCGGAAAGCCCGCTTTGCCTCAGAACCGGTTCAAGACGGGCATAGGTTCTAGCAAAGGCTCCCTGTCTAAAGAGCTTCACTCCCTCCTCCAGAGATTTTTGCCACGCGATCCTTTTCTGTTCCTGTGCGGTATTGGCCTGAACATTCCTTTTCTGTTCCTGGGCGGTAGGGGCCGGAAGGTCGACGGGTCCAGAGTCTTTCAAGGGCACCGATGCAAGGGGTCCGTTGGAGAGGGTTGTCGCAGTCGGGGGTGCCGTTACTTTTCGGCTCTGCGGTGATTTGTTCTGAAACCATAGGAGTCCTGTCGCGATGCAGATCGCAGCGATCACGACGATTGAGATGTTTTTTTTCATAAAGTCAAAAGGGGCTGAGAGTTATCTACAGCCCCAAAGTTCGTTGCGAAGGATTGTAGCTATGCCAGTTGTTGAAGCATCATACAGGTTACATATTCGTGCTCGCCGGCGGCCTCTGAACCAGTTGCTTTGGCTACTGCTACGGCCCGTGCATAGCACTGCGCGTCAACGGCAAGTAGGATAGGGGTCATACAGATGAGGGATACTCCAGCTATGGCTATGATTTTCCTGATTTTCATTTTATTCTCCTTGTTTGTTATCCTTACGAAGGACAACCCGTAGTGGGTTGTTTGTGACCTTCCAAGAAAGGCTTACGATTGCTAAGATACATAGTGTCCCCAATAATCCGTGGTTGCCTTCAAGACGTGCTAGCCACGGGATCGAGTCTGAGCCGAAACAACCACACGCGCCGGCGTCGCGCACCATGGCGATGATGTGTGCGACTAAGAAGGACCCAAAGCGAAAGGCTGCGTAGAGCCGCAGCAACGAGCGTTGGGGCGCGAGAAGCAGACCGATTCCCGATCCCAGCTCTATGCTGCAGAACAGAAGGCCGGTAGGAATCGCCAAGCCAGACGGTATCGAGACCGATCTCCGGAGTGCTGCGGTGAAGCTGGAAACCGACGGAGGCCTCATTGTGCCAGCTACCGCGGGCACGACTCCGAGCACTCGATATAGCGCAACGAGAAGCTTGGGCATGACCGTTATCGGCATAGGGGAAATGCCTCTCGGCCCAAGAGACTTCGCTACCCGACAAGCGGGGGGAGGCGGTTGCAACAGCAAAATGCGTTTCGAGTCGAAGATTCCGGCCGGATCGGCGGGCTGTGCGCGCAGCAGGGTCTTCTGTTTTGGAAAACGTGGAGCCGCGTCGCCCTCGGCGCGGATGATTTGTCGGAACGCGGCGAGGGCGCCGCATCCCCAGCAGAAGCAGTCCAAAACAAAAGACCCTGGCTCGCGCAGGCGCCGGATGATTTGTTACTCGCCGCGGGGCGCGGAGTGGTTTGGCATGGTCTCGCTGCAGATTTGCTCGTTCGCGACAAGGGCCAGGTCGCCGGGCAGACGACGCAGTTGTTCGACTATTTCCAACCAGCACTTCGCTTCGCGGACAATGCAACCTGACCTGACAGAACGGCAGGCGTTCATGGTTTTGAACGACCTGCCCAATATCGGCCCCATCACGCTCAACCGGCTGTTGGAGGAATTCGGCGGCGACCCGCTCGAGATATTCCGCGCCGACCGGCGCCGGCTCGAATCGGTGCGCGGCGTCGGGCCCGAGACGAGCGCGGCGCTCCTCGGCTGGCAGCAGCATTTCGATGTGGCGCGCGAGGAGCAGCGGCTCGCGCAGGC
>JACQFT010000194.1 GCA_016199925.1 Opitutia bacterium
AGCCCGGCGCCGTTCCTCCGTCGATCGCGGAAACGCGGAGGAGCCGGCGCACCAAAAGTCATTTGTCCCGTATTACGTGACAAGTTTCTCCCGGCCGTTTCAGAGGGGTTTGTCACGTAATACGTGACAAACTTCTCGGCGGGGAGGTTGCGATCGATTCTCCGGAATTTCCGTGGTTCCGCGCTTTCTCCGCGTCGGTTGCGGCTGCGATTGGGGCTTCCGCGCCCGCGCGATTTTCCAGGTCTTCGCCGCGAGCGGCGGCGGGTCCCCCCGGGCTCCGGCGCCTTCGCGCCTGCCGCGTTCCTGTGGCTTCCGGCCGGGACACAGTGAAGCCCGCGCCGCGATCCGCGGGCACGGGCTTCACCCCATGTGGTCGTCCAGAACAAGGGAGGCGCGGCGGTCAGCCGATGGGGCGCAGCCGGTCGGCCGCCGCGAAGGTCGCGAGCAACGGCGCGTTCAGCTCGGGCTGACCGAGACCGGCGCTGATGCGGAGGCGGAGCTGCAGCAGTTCGTGCTTGTAGCAACTGGCGGCGATGGCGGCGGCGAGATCTTTTTTCGCGAAGGGCATGGCGACGCAGTCGTCGGCGCCGAGGGCGACGCCGCGGCGCATGTCGTCGGTGTCGACCGAGCCGGTCAGAAAAATGAAGGGGATGTCCTCCGTGTGCGAATTGTGGCGGACGGCGCGGAGCACCCCGAAGCCGTCGAGGCCGGGCATCTTCATGTCGCAGATGATGAGGTCGGGGCGGAGGGCGGCGAGTTCGACGCCGGTGGTGCCGCGGTCGGTGGTGAGCACGAGGTGCCCGTCGCCCTCGAGGAGGAGCTGGAGAAACTGGCTGACGCCGTGGTCGTCGTTGATGACGAGGATGCGGAGGTGCTGGAGCTGGGCGTAGGCACCGCACGCGACTTGGGACGGGAGGGGCCAGCGGCGGTTGGCGTCGAGATCGGACTGGAGGTTGGAGCGCATGGGCGGGAGGAGTGGTCGGGTTGGCGGAGGAGTCGGCCTCCGCCCGGCTGGGCTGCTTCTACCCGACAAGGAGAAGCCGCGGCCGGACGGAGGCCAAAGTGGTTCAGGTGCGGTTGGAGGTCTTGATCTTGCCCTTGGCGACGAGGCGGGCGGTGGTCTCGGTGCGGAATTGGCTGTCGGTGGTGGCGTAGGCGGCGGTGATGACACCGATGAGATTCTTTTCGTTCACGACTTCGGCATCGGGCTCGTCGTTGTTGACGCCCTGGACGAGGTAACCGCCGCGGGTTTCGCCGACGATGGAGTGCGCGACCCGGCGGCCGTTGCTCTTGATGTAGACGACCGTCATGCCTTTCTTGACGTCGTCGTAGGCGATGGGGGTGACGACGATCGCGGTGTTGGTGGCGTAAAGGGGCTCCATCGACTCGCCGATGCCCCAAAAGGCCTCGGCGCCGGGGATGGCGGCGGCGGCGGCTTCGGCGGTCTTGAGCTGGGCGCCTTCGGCGACGAGACGGGCGGCCGGGGTGCGGTCGATGATGGCGGCGAGCTGGCGCTCCGACTTGATGCCGGCGAAAACACTGACGGTGGAGAGGGCGAGGAAGAGGGAGAGGAGTCGGGCGCTTTTCATGGGCTCAAGGTAGCAGCCGCCGCGTTTTCCAACTATCCGGCCACCCCCGTAATGAGGCCTCGGAAAATCCGCTGGGGTGTTTTCCCAAGCGCACCCGGGAGGCCGGCTTTCTCAGAGGGAAAACGGAGCAAGCCTCCACGGAAAACATCGCCCGCGCGTCAGTCCCGCGGCCGGACGCACCGAGCGCGAGCAAGCTCGCTGACCCACTTCCTCCGCCTTGCGCACTCCGCAGATTCGCTCTCGCGCGCGGGCGACGGCCGTGCCATGAACTCCGTCGTGGCGCGGGCCCCGCCACTGCGGCCAGGCCGCCAACCCGACTATTCCGATGCACGCGCTTTACGCCGAGGATGATCCCAACGTGTCCACCATCGTGCGGACTTACTTCGAGCATTTCGCGCCCGGCAGCACTCTCGAGATCGTCCCCACGGGCCGCGCGTGTCTCGACCGCATGGCGCAGGGCGGCGTCGACGTGCTGATCCTCGACCTCGTGCTGCCCGACATCGACGGCCTGCACGTCCTCGGCGAACTCGCGATGCGCGGCGACCCGACGCCCGTCGTCATGGCCAGCGGCCACGGGCAAAACGAACTCGCCGTGAAAGCCCTGCGCGCCGGCGCCGTCGATTGCGTCGACAAGACCTCGCCGCAGTTCCTCCGGCTCGTCGAGATCGTCAAGCGCGTGCACGAGCGCCATCAGGAGTCGTTGCGCGCCCCCTTGCCCCCGCCCGTCCGGACGCGCCACCGCGTGCTGCTCGTCGAGGGCTCCGTCGCCGTGCGCCGCGCCGTGGCCGATTTTTTTGCGCGGCACGCGCCGCAGCTCGATTTGCTCACCGCCGCCAATCCCGCCGAGCTGGAGGTGTTTTTCAAACAGGGCGCCGAGGCCGACGCCGTCCTCATCGGCCCCACGCCGGGCACCGCGAGCCAGCTCGAGGTCCTGCGCAACGTCCACTCCCAGGCCGCGCACCTGCCCGTCGTCATCCTCTCCTCGCGCAGCGACGGCGAGACCGCGATCGCCGCCTTCAAGCTCGGCGCGCAGGATTACATCCTGCAAAAGCCCGACTACCTTGCCGAGGTCGTCTTCTCGCTCGGCCACATCATGCGCCGCGCCGACATGAAGATGCACAACGCGCACCTCACGCGCGAACTCGAAAAACTCAACCGCTCGCTCGAAGCCCAGGTCGCCACCCGCACCGCCGAGCTCCAGGCGCTCTCGATGCGCCTCCTCCGCGTGCAGGAGGACGAGCGCCGCGCCATCGCCCGCGAGCTCCACGACCAGATCGGCCAGATGCTGACGGGCCTGAAATTCCAGCTCGAAGCCGCCGCCCAGCTCGCGCCGGCGCCCGTGAAGGAAAAGCTCGCCGAGTCGCTCGCCCTCGCCACCGACCTGCTGGCCAACGTCCGCGCCCTGACCCAGCAGTTCCGCCCGCGCATCCTCGACGACCTCGGCCTCGCGCCCGCCCTCGAATGGCACGTGAACCGCTTTCAACACCAGAGCAGCCTGCAAGTTTCCCTCGAGGTCACGCTGCCCGCGCAACGCCTGCCGGCCGAGCTGGAGACCGTCGTCTTCCGCACCGTGCAGGAGGCGCTCACCAACGCCGCGCGGCACTCCGGCGCGGCCGCGGCGGCGGTCGCCGTCACGCACGCCGCCGGCAAGCTCATCGTCGAGATCACCGACCGCGGCCGCGGCTTCGAGGTCGAGGCCCGGCTGGCCTCCCGCGAGTCCATCGGCCTGATCGGTCTCCGCGAACGCGCCGCGCTCGTCGGCGGCACGGTGGAGATCTTCTCCAAGTCCGGCCACGGCTCGCGCATCCTGGCCGAGTTCCCCCTGCCGGTATGATCACCGTCGTCCTCGCCGATGATCACGAGGTCGTGCGCCGCGGCGTGCGCAGCATCCTCGAGGCCGACGGCCGCGCTAAGGTCGTCGCCGAAGCGGCCGACGGGCTCGCCGCCGCCCAGGCCGTGGAAAAACTGAAACCCGCACTGCTCTTCCTCGATCTGGCGATGCCCCGCCTGCACGGACTGGAAGTGTTGAAACAAGTCCGCGTTTCCAGCCCGCACACCAAAGTCATCGTCCTCTCGATGCACAACGACGAGCCCTACGTCGTCGAGGCGCTGCGCGCGGGCGCGATGGCCTATATGCTGAAAGGCTCCGAATCCACCGAGATCGCGCACTGCGTCGCCGAGGTGCTGGCCGGGCGCCGGCATCTCAGCGGCCCGCTCTCCGAGCGCGCCATCGCCGCCCTCACCGCGCGCACCGCCGATCCCGCCGACCCGCTCGCCACGCTGACGCCCCGCGAACGCGAGGTGCTGCAGCTCGCCGCCGAAGGTCTCGGCACGACCGAGATGGCCGAGAAACTTTTCATCAGCCCCCGCACCGCCGAGACGCACCGCAGCAACCTCATGCAGAAACTCGGCCTGCAAAACCAGACCGACCTCGTGCGCTTCGCCATCCGCAAAGGCCTGATCCAAGCGTAGGCAGATTGAGCGTGTGCAGGGCTGGCGCTTGCTTGCCTGCCACAGCCTTGGCGACGGCGGGACGCCATGCCGCTCTCGATCACAAGCGGCGCGCCGTCAAGCAGCGGCCCTGCAAGCCCGAGGAATTCTCGAACTGGAACGGGCGCAGTTCTGCCGGCCAGCAGAACGCCCCTCCCCTCCGTTCGCCACTTCACCCCGTCGGCGGCGGCGCGAGCGGCAGCTCGACGAGGAACGTCGCGCCTTGGCCGAGCTTGCTCTCGCACCACACGCGACCGTGCAAACCGTCGACGATGCGCTGCACGATCCACAGGCCGAGGCCCGTGGACTTTTCTCCGCCCGTCGGCTTGGCGGAGCCTTGCACAAACTTCTGGAAAACTTTCCGGCACTCCTCCGCGCTGAGGCCCGGCCCCTGGTCGCGCACCGAGAACTGCACCCCGTCGGCGGTCCGGCGCAGCGCGACCACCACCGCGGCGTGCGGGGGCGAATACTTGAGCGCGTTCGACACCAGATTGTCGCCCACCTGCCGCAGCGCCCGCGCGTCCGAGCGGACGGGCGGCACGGCCGCCTCCGTCTCCAACGAGAGCCGCAGGTCCTTGCGCGCGGCCGTTTCCGCGAACGCGCCGACGGTCTCGCGCAGCAGCGCGGCGAGATCCAGCTCGGCGGCGGCATAGACCCGCCGGCCTTCCTCCAGCATGTCCGCGTCCACGAGATCGTCCGTGAGGCGGATCATCTGCGCCGTGGTGGTGCGGATCTGGCCGAGCGTCTCGTCATAGCGCGCCTTCCCCTCGGCGGGGTCCATCATCTTGAGGAGGTCGGTGCCGAGGAGAATGCCGGTGAGCGGACTGCGCAGATCATGCGCGACCATGCGCAGCAGTTCGGATTTCTCCTCACTGACGCGGCCCAGCCGGTCGCGGGTCGCTTCGAGTTCGGCCTGGATGACGCGCCGCTGGGCGAGTTCGGATTGCAGCCGGCGGTTGTGGAGCCACACGAGCAAAAGGATGAACACCGCCGCCACGGCGAACCCCGCGCTGATCCGGAACCCGGCACGGGCCCACCACGAGGGCGCGGGCATCTCGAGCCCGACCCAACGGTTGTTGATCCGACGCCGCTCCGCCGGGTCCAGTTGGTCGAGCACTTTGTCGATGATGCCCACCAGCTCCGGCAGACTCTTGCGCACGCCCATGGAGTTGCTCGGCGACTCGGCGAACACCCCGCCCAACCGCAGGTTGGTCAGCCGCAGGGTCCGGACGAGATAAGCGGCACTGTGCAGGCCGGCGACGCCGGCCTCGATGTCGCCGCGCGCGAGCGCCTCGAGGACGGCGCCCACCCGGTCGTATTCGACGACCTGCGCGCCCACCACATTCTCCTCGAAGGCGCGGCGCATCCCGGCGTAACCGCGCACCAAGCCGACCCGGCGGCCGGTCAGCTCCCGCGGATCAAAAATATAATCGGCGTCGGCGCGCGTCACCACCACCACCGGCGACAGACTGTAATTGTGCGTAAAGAGCATCGTCGCGTCCCGCTCCGGCGTGTGGCTGAGGCTCATCAGCATGTCGACCTCTCCGGCTCGGAACGCGGCCAGCAACTGCATCCAGTTCTGCCGGGTCTCGTTTTGGAAGCGCAGGCCGGTGTGGCGCGCGACGATCTCGAGGTAACTCAGATCGATGCCGGTCAGTTCGCCCCGCGCGTCCAGGAACGAATAGGGCGCGTAGGCCGGGTCGTGGCCGACCCGGATCACGGGATGCGCCGCGATCCACGCGCGCTCGGCCGGCGTGAACTCCACCGTCGGCCCGGGCGGGGCCGCCGGCGTCATGGCCGCAGCCCGCGACCCAGCCAAAAGGCCAAGCACCGCGACCAAACCGAAACGAAGACGAGAGACAACCTTCACTGGCAAAAGGGGGGAACGGACAGGTTGGCGGTCGCACCCTGCGAACGCAAGCGCCGTGCCGCGTTTTCGGGCGCCGCGTCTCCGGACGCCGCGTCTCCGGGCGCGCAGCTCAGCCCGGCAGCGTGAACCCTTCCATCTGCTGCTTTACTTCCTGCAGGAACGCCGCCACGCCCACGCCGTTCACCACCCGGTGGTCGAACGTGATCGAGAGCGTGATGACTTCCTGCGGATAAACGACGCCGCCGTCGTTCAGCATCCGCTCGTGCGCCGTGCCGATGAAGAGCGTGCCCATCGCGGGCGGCACGACGATCGGCCACGCCTTCTCGATGCCGAACGCGCCGAGGCTCGTGATGTTCATCGGCGCCTGCACGTCGATGACTTTGCCCGCGCGCGTCTCGTCGACCGCCCGGTGGTAGGCAACGGTGAAGTCGGCCCACGAAAGTTTGTTCGCCGCGGTGATCGGCGCCGTGGCGAGACGGTCGCCTTCGAGCGCCACGGCGACGCCTTGGTCAAAGTCCACGAGCTCGGTGATCGTGCCGTCCTTCGCCGTGAGACAGCGGAACGCCGGGAATTTTTCCTGCGCGCGCGTCACGCACCACGCCATGATCGCCGAGGGCGACGCCGCGGCCTTGCCGTGCTTCTTCTTCGCCTCCTCGCGCGCTGTGCGGATGGCGGCGAAACGCACATCGAGTTCCATGTTGGCGTTCACCACGCCGTCGAGGCGCTTCGTGATCGCGGGGTGCAGGGCGGGCTGACGGGTCTTGCCATTCATGGAAGCGGCGGGGTTCGGAGGCGTTGCTTGAACTGTGGGAGCTGCGACGATTGATTTCGGAACCGCGGCCGGCACGTTCGCAGCGGTCGCCACAACTGTAGGAGGGGCTTTCTTGTCCGCCATAGCCTTGGCGACGGCGGAATGCCCCGATGCAGCCGGCAACGAATCGGGGCGTAATGCCGCGCCTACAGTCAGACCTTCCACCGGCAGGCTGGCCACGCTCGCGGCGTCGCCGGTGACGAGCGCGATTTCCTGGCCGATGAGCACGGTGTCGTCGACCTTGATTGTCCATTCCTTGAATTGGCCCGCGAACGACGCCTCGACGGGATACACGGCCTTGTCGGTCTCCAGCTCGCAGAGCATGTCGTCGTGCTTCACGGCGTCGCCGGGTTTCTTGCCGAGCGTGACGACGCGCGCCGAGCGCAAGCCCTCGCCCATGATCGGCACGCGGACGACGATGTCGCTCGTGCCCTTGATGACGGTGTTCTGCGGGCCGTGGCTCTCTGAAACTGTAGGAGGGGCTTTATGCCCCGATTCGTTGCCGGCTGCATCGGGGCGTAAAGCCCCTCCTACAGTTCCAGCAAAGGGCGCCGCAGCGGGCAGCACCTCGCCGCGCGCGGCGTTGATCGACACGCTTTGCCAGACGGCGTCGGTGATGCGCTGCACGTCGGGCAGCGCGGCGTATTCGTAGATCGGGTTGTAGCCGATCATCACGTTGCCCTTCGAAATCAACACCGGCGGCGCCTTCATCGCCGACCACAGATCGGGCTGGCTCATCAGGTGCGTCACGATCATCTGGCCGACCGAGCACGCCTCGGTGTCTTCCTGGATGACGATCACGCGGCCCGTCTTGCGGACCGAATTCTCGATCGTCACCTTGTCCCACGGCGCGATGGAGCGCAGGTCGATCAGCTCGACCGCGACTTCGCCCTGCAAGGCCGCGATGGCCTCGTAGGCTTTCTCCATCGTGTTGCCCCACGCGACCATCGTCAGATCGTCGCCGCCCGTGCACACGCGCGCCGAGCCCAACGGAATCGAGACAACGGGCGACGCCGTCTCGCGCTCGGCGAACAACAGGTGCTTCGGCGCGAGGAAAATCGTCGGATCCTCCGCGTGCATCGCCGTCCAGAGCAGACCGGCCGCATCCTCCGGCGTCGAAGGGATGACGATGTTGAGGCCGGGGAAATGCGCGTAAGCCGCCTCGTTCGCCTGCGAGTGCCAGAGCGAACCGCCGGGCAAGTAGGCGCCGTAGGGCGCGTAGAAAACCGCGGGCACCGTCCACGCGCCGTTCGAGCGCCAGCGCAGGTTGGCGAGATTTTGCACGAGCTGGTTGAAGCCGGGAAAACTGAAATCGATGAACTGCAGCTCGAACACCGGCCGGCGGCCGTAGAGCGCGAGCCCGCCGCCGACGCCGAAGATCGTCGACTCCGCGAGCGGCGAGTTGAAGACCTGCTCCGGAAAATCGGTCGAGAGTTTCTGCGTGAGCCGGAACACGCCGCCCTTCGGATCCTCGACGTCCTCGCCGAAAATCATGCGGCCCGGCTCGACGTCGAGGCCGGCGCGCAGCGTCCGATTGATGAGGTCGCCCATCCGGTAGCGGCCGGCCTTGAAAAGTTCTTCCTTCAGGTCGGGCGACGGCGCGGTCACCTCGAGCATCAACTCGTCGGCGCGCGGATCCTCGGCCTTCTCGGCCTCGGCGTAGATCGCGCGCACGCGCTCCTTCGTGTCCTCCTCGAGCTTGGCAAACTCGGCGCCGGTCAACTCGCCGGCCGCGGTCATGCGCTCCTGGAGCACGCGGATCGGATCGAATTTCTCGAGCGAAGCGAGGTCCTCCTTCGAGCGGTAAAGCGTGTGGTCGTCCGAACTCGTGTGGCTGGAGAGGCGCTCGAGTTTCATCCACAGAAAACCGGGACCGTGCCCCGCGCGCACGGCCGCGAGCGCGGCGTGCGTGGCGGCATGCACGGCCTCAGCGTCGTGGCCGTCGACGAACTGCCATTGCGCCTTGTTCAGCACGTCGAGCGCGAGGGGGTTGGTTTTGCGCGTCGGGGTCGAGATGCCGTAGGCGTTGTCCTCGACGACGAAGAGCACCGGCAGTTTCTTCTCGGTCGCGAAGCTGATCGCTTCGTAGAAATCGCCCTGGCGCGTCGCGGCGTCGCCGACGGTGGCGACCACGACGTTCGGTTTGCCGTCGAGCTGCAGGCCCCACGCGATGCCGCAGGCCGGCAGGAGCTGCGAGCCGAGCGGCGTCGGCACGCTGAGGATGTTCAGTTCGCGGCTGGAAAAATGCGACGGCATCATGCGGCCGCGCGACGCCGAGCTGCGCTTGGCAAAATACTCGAGCGCCATGTGCCGCGTGGTCAGGCCGCGCGCGAGGCACAAGCCGCGACCGCGGTAGTAGCACGCGATGTAGTCGTCGCGGTGCAGTTGCGCGCCGAGGGCGCCGAGCGCCTCGTGGCCCCGGCCCGAGACATGGAAATGCCCCTTGCCCTGCCGGTTCAGGCTCTCCTCGCGGAGGTCGCCGTGCCGGCTCTCGAGCATCGTCAGCAGGAGCTGGCGTTTCTGTTCCTTGTTCAAAGTCGTGGCGGGGGCCATGCGTGGTCGGAAATGGACCGGAAAGCTCCCCGAAAACCACCGGCCACTGCAACGCATTTCTCCACCCCGCCGCGCCCGAACCCCAGCGAAATTACGCCGCCGCGCTCAGCCGCCGCCGCGCTCCTTTGCCGGACTTGCGGCAACCCTCGCGAAGAACACCGTGCAGACATGAAGGCCTCCCGCCAGTTCACCGCGATCATCCAGCGCGAAGGCGACGGGTTTGTCTCGCACTGCCCCGAGATCGAAGTCGCCAGCCAAGGGAGCACGGTCGAGGAAGCGCGCGCCAACTTGGCCGAGGCAGTGCGATTGTTGCTGGAGACCGCGTCGCCCGCCGAGATCGCCGAGCGCATGCACGGTGAGACCTACCCCGGAACGCCGGGAAGCCGGTGCCCGGGAGGAGCGCGAAGTCGGCGGCATCGTCCGCCGTCCTCAGCACGCCCTCGGCGGGCACGCGCTCCGTCTCGGCGATCATCACGCCGTTGAACCGCCCGGCGCTCTCCGCCCTGATCGCGGGCAAACCGCTCTTGCGGACCACGCCGTTCAGGGCGCCACTTTCTCCGGGCCGGCGGGCGCGACGCGCGCCGCGCGCCGCAGCACGACCGGCGCCTGCTCGCTCCGCGCAATTTTCTCGAAAAAGACCCGCACCTTCTCGTAGTCGGCGGCGGGCACCTCGAGTTCCTTCAGCTCGAGCGAACGCTCGAAGAGCAGCTTGCCGTCCACGACGCGTGCGCTCGAACGATAGCGCCCGAAGTCGGTCTCCAGTTGCAGCGGCGCGCCGGCCTCGTCGACGGTGCAGTCCTCGGGCAGGGTGAATTCCGCGCGTTCCTCGTAGGACTGGGCCGGCACCGCGACCGGGAGCAGGCGGGGCTTTTTGGTGAGCCGAAAGGCGGCGCGGCGGGACACGAGCACGGGTTTGAACGTCAGGAGCTCGTCGCGCATCAGCTTGCCGTAGCCGAGCGAGATGAACTCGAGATCGAGGACGAATTCCGCTTCGGGAAAACGGTCCTGCGGGCGCACCTTGACTTCGCGCAGGGCCGGCAGCGTGGCGGCGAGGGAGTGCTCGAGATATTTTTGGAAATCGCCCTCCTTGCGGACCTGACGCTCCCGCCGGACGCCGGAGGCCGCGATGCCGGAGAACCGCTCTTCGATCCGCCCGCGCAGATTGCCCAGGCCGTCGAGCTGGGCGTGGATCACCCGCACCACGCGGTCGCCCTCGGGCCGCGCGGCAGGGAGCGCGATCAGGCCGCCGGTCTCGCCGGCGAGCAGCAGGCCCTGATCGGCGAGGCGCGAGCGATAGAGCAGCCCGAGGGGCGTGAACGGATCGGTCGGGTCGAAAACAAGCAGGCGGCCCAGTTTCGGGTGCTCGACCAGCGCGAGCGAGCGCACCGAATCGTCGACCTCGATGGCGAGGATGCAGTGGTTGAACTGCCCGGGCGCGGGCCAGTCGCTCTCGAGGCGGCTCCGCCCGCCGGCCAGCACGACGAGGGGATACGCCTTGATGCCGGCGACGGCGAGCAGGGCGCGCAGGAGGGTGGCCTTGTCTTTGCAATCGCCGTAATTGCACTGCAACACCCGCGCGGCCGGGCGCGGGATAAACCCGCCGGCGTTGGCCGCGTCGAGGAGGATCGAGATGTAGTTCACCTGCTGCACGAAATTGCAGAGCCGCTGCAGGCGCTCCCACGGCGTGGCGGCTCCGGCCAGCAGTTGGCCGACGCGGGCGCGCAGCGCGTCATCGGCCTGGGCGGCGGCGTCGAACTTCGGCGTGAAGTAGCGCGAGAGAAATTCCCACGAGCCCACGGCGAGGCCGGTGGTGGCGGCGCGGTCTTTCGCGGGCGGCTGGAAATCCAGTGCCAGCCACGGCGCGAGCGAGCGGGCCGGCGGGCTCATCGGCTCGTCCGCGAACGCGGGCAACGCCGCGAGGCTCCAGGTGCGGGTGGCGTCGGCGACGGTGGCGGCGACGGGCGCATGGTTCACCATGCGCTCGGTCACTTTCCAATCCGGAGGCACGCGCAACGCAAACACGGACCGTTCCGTCGGCACCTCCGTTTGGAAAACCCAGGCCTCCTGATGGAACAGCGTGCGCCCGACCACGACCGACTCGAAGCCGAACACCGCGCCCGGCGCCACATCGTCGCGCGCGGCGATGACCTGCTGGCGGGCCTCGCCGTAGAGCTCGAGCGCGGCGGCATGCACCGCGAGATCGGCGGTTTCCTTGCGCGCGTAGGCGATCACCTCGCCGCCGGGTCGGACCGTCCACGCCTTGAACGACTTCACCGCCGACGAGCCGCTCAAGTAGCCGACCTGGGCGACGGCGTGTTTCTTGCCGTCGGCGGTGAGAACTTTGAAGACCCGGCGGAGGCGGATGGTGCGCTCGCCGTCCCGGTCGATCTCCTCGCAGCCTTCGTTCAGCAGCAGCACAGCGTCGGCGTCCTTGGTCGCCACGGTGACGGGTGTGCGCGCCGCCGCTTCCAGCCAGTCGGGGGCCCGGGCCGCGCGCGCGGCGGGGAGAGCCCAGAGCACCGCCAACGCCGCGACCGTCGCCCGCCGGCGCGCCGGGGCCGGGAAAAAAATTCGACGGCGCGGGCTCACGGCTTGGCGGCGTCAGCCGCCGGCGGCTCTCGCAGTTGAAAGGTCAGCGTGTGGTCGTCCCGCTCCTGGATGACTTCAAACAGGCGTTTCACCTTCTCGTAGCTCTCGCGCGGGAAGCCGAGAACCTTGAGTTCGAATTCGCGCCGGAGCGTGAGCACGCGGCGGCCCTTTTTCCAGCTGAGATCGACGGCGTAGCGGCCGACCCGGCCCAGATCGATGCTCGGCGGCGCACTGCCGGCCTCGAGTTCCACGCCGGCGGGCAGCGCGAGCGTCACCTCGTCCAACTCGTGGTAGTTGTGCGGAAAGATGATGGCGTTCTCCCGCGTGGGCGCCTCGAAGAGCGCTTTGCCCGCGCGGCGGAAAACGCTCGGCTGGACGAAGAGCCGCGAACCGGTGATCTCGGCAAACACCGGGACGCGCAGGTGGAAACTCACCTTGAGCGGCTCGATCGGCTGGGCGGCATTTTCGACCTTGATCGCGGAAACCTCGACGCCCTTGAGGTGCGGCTCGAGCGTGGCCAGCATGTGCTTCTCGATTTCGTCGGGGGTCGCCGCTTCGAGCGCGTTCTTCTCGGCGGCCTCGTAATAGCCCGTGAAGCCGAGCGTCACGTCGCCTTCGAGCGAGCCGTCGGCGTTAACCGTCAGCGTCGCCGCCTGGTGGCGCAGCGAGTCCGCGGCGGGCGCACTCTGGGTCGGCAGGCTCAGCGCGCCTTTGTCGTTGGCGACGAGGAGGGAGGTTTCGCCGTTGCGCCAATCCATGATTCCGGCCGGCAGAAAAGTGGCGCCGGGATCGAAAAACTTCCACCCGTCGCCGCGGCGCACGGCGGCGACGGGCCGCACGAACGAGAACGGCACGGCGAGTTTCGGGGAGAAAATGAACGACGACCGGTCGTTGGCGAGCGCCAGGCGGGCGTCGAAGCCCGCCGCCTTGGCGAGCGCGACGAACAGGACGTTGATGTCGCGGCTCGTGCCCGTGCCGTGCTTCAGCGTGTCGTGCGCGGTCTCGTTGGCCGGCAGCTTGCGGCGCTGTTCTTTCGTCAGCCCGGCGCCCTCCCGCTCACTGTTCACGATCTTGCTCCGGCAATAGTCGTGCAGCTGGCGGAGTTTCTCGTCGTCGCTGTCGCCCGCCGCCACGAGCCGCTGCGCGGCGGCCGTGACGGCCTTCGTGGCTTTGGCCTGGATCCGGGTGAACTCCATCTGCTGGTGCGAGAGGGTTTCCCAGTATTTCTCGGGGCTCTTCGCCGCTTCCCCGATAAAGTAAATCAGCACGCTCGGCCACAGGTGGATTGGCGGCGGTTGCAGCGGCTCCTCCTTGCGCGAGCCGATGCGGGCGAGCGTAAACTCATAGAACCCCGCGCGCGTCGGTTTGAGCTCCTTGGTCGGATAGTTCAGGAAAAGCACCTCCATCGTCAGGGACACCCGGGCCGGCCTGTAGCGAAACACCACCGAGCGCGACGGGTGCTCCGACTGGAACACGAACGAGGTGAAGAACGCCCAACCCTCCTGCAAAGTCCGGTAGCGATACTCGACGATCACCCCCGGTTCGACCCCCGGCGGCGCGAACGACTTCATGCGCCCGCGCAGGCTGCCGACCCGGACGAACTCCCGGTCGAACACGTCCTTGCTCTTCAATTCCAGGACCGTGCCGTCGGGCCTGATCGTGCGCGCCTCGATGCCCGTGACCGAGCCCTGCGTCTTGTCATAGGGAATTTCGATCTTGGCCAGCTTCTCCGCCCCGGCCTTGGTGAACGCTTTCAGGCGAAAAAAGTAGTCCGTCCGGACTCCGCCTTCGGAACTATCGACGGTTTGCTCCCGCGCGAGCACCTCGACGTCGGCGTCCGGCTCGATCAGCGACTTCGTCGCCGCCAGCTCCTCGGGAATCAGCGCCGGCCAGCCGGCTCCGCGCAACGGCGCGAAACCGAGAACCACGAAAGCCAAAAGGAAACGGGGAAAACGAACCGGAAGACGCGAAAGCATGCGAACGAGCGGAAGAAGATGATTGGCCCGCGCTCATCCAACGGCCCGGGTCCGCGATGGCCAGCCGGAAATTTTCCGGCGCCGGGGCGCCAGGGCAGTGTCAATGTTGGTTTCGCGCCGGCGACCTTTCTCTTTCCTCTTTCTCTTAATCTTTCTCTCTGGCCGACAAACCCTGACGAAAGGGAAAGATGAAGAGGAAGAGAAAAGATTGGCAGAACGACTTTGACACTGCCCTGCGGGGCGCGCCGAGGCCGGCGCGGCACCCGCCACCCGGAGGTGGGAGCGAGCTTGCTCGCGACTCGGTCGCCAAACGTCGCGAGCCAGCTTGCTCCCACATATTCGAGCCAAGCCGCGGGGGGAAGAAACTCGCTTGGGGAATGATCCTAGAAAACGCAGTTGAAACGCGGAGGGCGCGGAGAGCACAGAGGAGAAAACCCGGCTTTTTCGTCCCGAGTCCCCTCACTCGGCAGGTGAGCCTTTCGAGTGAAGGATCCTCTCTCTTTCTGCTCCGCGTCCTCCGC
>JACQFT010000189.1 GCA_016199925.1 Opitutia bacterium
CCTCGACGGCAGCCTGGCCGGCCACCTCACCGTGATCGACGTGGTCGCCGGCGTCGTGGTGGCCGAGGTCGACAAAGCGCCCGGCGAGATCGTGCGCTTCTCCGTCGCTGCGGGCGACTATCGCGTGGCGCGCGACGCCTACCCGGGCGGCCTCGCCGCGCGCAACCTCACCATGCCGGCGCACCTCGCCGAAGTCATCGGCCGGATGAAGGCGGAGCACGTGCGCCTCATCGCCGTGCAGCCCTACCAGAACCGCAAGACGGCCGAGACCGTCGCCCGCCACACCGGCGCGACGGTGCTGGACTGGCCGTCGTTCCCCGGCGGCAAAGGCACCGAGAGCTACCTCGACTGGATCGACTACCTCGTGCGCTCCATCGCCCACGGCTTTGCGGCGGCGAAATGATCCGCAGATCCAGCCCGAGCGAAATGGCCACAGAAACACAAAAAATGGATCGAGCCGTTGTAGCGGCAGGCGTCCCTGCCTGCCGAGTCTGACCGACGCTCCCAGATCCACAGGCACGGAGGCCTGTGGCTACCCCCTACACGAGACAAATCTCCCAACCCCTGACTCCCATGCTCGAAGCCCTTGATCTCATGAAGTGGCCGCTGCTCGCGTGCCTGCTGCTGCCCGGCCTGCTCGTTTACCTCGGCCTGCACATCGTGCGCCGCGAAATCATCTTCGTCGACCTCGCGCTCGCGCAGGTCGCCGCGCTCGGCACCTGTGTCGGCATCCTCCTGCACTACGAGACGGCGTCGTGGGAGAGCTACGCGCTGTCGCTCGGCTTCACCTTCATCGGCGCCGCCATCTTCACGCTGACGCGCACGCACAACCACCGCGTGCCGCAGGAGGCGCTGATCGGCATCGTTTATGTCGTCACCGCCGCGCTCGGGATTCTGCTGCTCAGCCGCAGCCCCGAGGGCAACGAGGAGCTGCGCCGCACGCTGATCGGCGAGGTGCTGCTCGTGACGCCGGGGCAGGTGCTGCGCACCTTCGCGCTCTACGCGGTGATCGGCGCCGTGCACTGGGTGTTCCGGAGAAAATTCTACGTGATCTCCTTCGAGCCCGCCCGCGCCGAGGCGGAGGGGTGGTCGATCCGTTGGTGGGATTTTCTGTTCTACGCGATGTTCGGCTGGGTGGTGACGAGCTTCGTGCAGATCGGCGGGGTGCTGCTGGTGTTTTCGTTCCTCATCGTGCCGGCGGTCGTGGCCAACTTTCTCGCGCACGGACTGCGCACCAAACTCCTGATCGGCTGGATCACGGCGACGGTCGCCAGCGTGGCCGGCCTGTATGCCTCCTACGTGCTCGACCTGCCGACCGGCGCCGCCATCGTCTGCACGCTCGGCCTCGCCCTCGTGCTGACGATCCTCTTCACCCTCGTCCGCGAGAAGCGCGCGGCGTGAGGGACCGCGCGCGGCGCACGGGCCTCACTTCACCGTCACGCGCACGTAGTCGGAGTAGGCGATGCGGAGGTCTTCGTCGATGGCCTTAAAGAGCAGGAAACGGCCGTGGAAGACCGAGGAGCTGCGCCGGGGCAGACTCGGCCGGTCGGCGGTGGCGGGCGAGAATTCCATGTCGACGACGAGCTCCTTCATGCGCAGCCCGACGACCGGCGAGAAGGGCCGGTCGAGCCGCAGCGTGAATTTCTCGAGGACGGCGGGGTGCTTCGCGAACGTGAGGGCGACGACGAAGTGGGCGAGCATCTGGTCGTCGCCCTCGCGGAACCGGCTCTCGAACTCGGCGCGCTCGGCGTCCTCGCGCACGAGTTTCAGGCTGGCGAGGTCGAGGTCGTTTCGCTCGAAGGTCGCGGCGCGCGTGCTGCCCTGCGTGGTGCCGGTCTTGTATTGAGTATAGCGGCGGCTCTCTTCCGCGGTGGGCGCGCGGCCGTCGCGCCGGAGGAGGGTCCACTGCGCGCCGACCGGCTGCGAGGGATCGTAGCGCTCGACGCTGGTCTGGCCGTCTTTCGTGGTCGTCAGCGTGTAGGCCCAGCCCTTGGGCGCGTCGGAGGTGAAATGGCTGAGCGCCTCGCGCACATAGGCGGGCACGTCGGCCCCGCGGGCGAGCGCCGCGAGGAAGAGGGCCAGGCTGGCGAGCACGAGCCGGCGGATCATGGCGCGGAGAGTTTGGCGATGAACCACTCGAATTGACCGGAGAAGGTGAGCGTGCCGGCGGCGTCCTTTAGCTCCACGTTCACGGTGGCGCGCGCGGCCGGCCGGGCGGCGAGACTCGCGGCGAGATTCTGGCGGGTGGCGTCGTCCGTCTGCGCAAAGGCGAACAGATCTCCCGTGGCGGGTCGGCGGTATTTCACCGCGACGCCGCGCACGACGGGCAGCACGGTGGCGGCGAGCGCGGGGAATTCGCGGCGCAGGCATTCGGCGCTCGCGGCCTCGGCCAGCGCAAACTGGGCGGCGGCGTGCATCGTGCCGAGGTGATTCTGGAGGAGAGGAGTCAGCGGCAGTTCCAGCAGATGCGGCGCGCCCGCCGGCGCCACGCGCAGGCCCAGGGCTTGGTTGAGGGCGAGATCGGTGAGTTGCATGCGGCGGTGAATCCACGCGGAGGCCGCGCGCCGTGGCAATGGCGGATTCGCTAGGGCCGGCCGGCGTCTCGGCCGGCCGCGGCCCGCCGGGCGCGGGACCCTCCCGTCCGGGCGACGACGATCCGCCCTAAGAAAACGGCCGTGCGCGCGTCTCCAAGGCATGGAAGCAAACTTGATTCAAACCCGCTACGGGTTGCCCCTGACCGTCGCCGTGGCGTTTCACGCCGCGTTGCTCCTGTGGAGCCCCCCAACCAACCTCGGCCTCGTCACCCCGCCCGAGCCGGCGGTCGTGCTGCGGCCGTTTCCGAAGGAGCTGATTGAAGTTTTCCGTCCGCCGGTGGAGAAGGCGGCCCGGGCGGCCGGCGCCAAACCGGCCGCGCAAAAACTCGCGCCGGCGCTCGAAGAGATCCTGCCCGCGCGCGTGGAGCACGCGGTCTTCGAGATCCCCGTCGTCGAACGTCAGCGCCCGCACTTCGTCGCGAGGGACAAGGTGCCGGAGGCGTTCGGGCCCGGCGAAATCGACGGAGCGCCCGACGGCCGGGGCCCGGCCGTCGGCGAGGGCCCGGTCGATTTCAGCCGGCTCGACCGCACGCCGCGCGCGAAGGTGCAGACGGCGCCGCTCTATCCGGTCGCGCTGCGCGCCGC
>JACQFT010000190.1 GCA_016199925.1 Opitutia bacterium
AGCAAAAAGCCAGTTCGCTCTTCCCTCGCGACTTACCCTCCCAGCCCAAAACCATCGGTCCCTTCCTTCCTCACACCAGCCTCGCCGCCCGCCGGCTGACTTCACTTCCAGTTGCACCCCTTTCGCCGCCCCGCCGGGTTTAGGGCTCGCAAGATTCCCGTTTCACGGATACCTCGCCCGCAGCGATTCCATGCCCGACCCCCAACCAGCTGCCGGTCTGCGTTCCGGAGCCGTGGCCTCGTGCCCGGCTCCCCAGCGCCGGATGGGGGCGGCGGACCGGAGCACCGTCGGAGAAAAACGTCCGCCCCGACGCGGCCGACGGGCCCGTCTCTGGCAATGGCTGGGCGCGGCGGTGCTGAGCGTTCCCGTGCTCGCACACGCGAGTTTTTTCGAGCGTGGGGCAGGCCGATTTCAGTCCTTGGAATCGGAGATCAGCTACCGGACGGATCTCGGGCTGGAGGCGGGCGTGGAAGCGGCGATGGTGCAATCCGACGGCTGGGTGTCGCAGCGAGAGAAGCCGTTTCCGCTGACGCGCGATCCGATCGTGGTCTGGGCCAGGTTCGAACTGCCGTTGGTTTCGGCCCCGCGACCCATCCTGCTCAATTCGAGCGCGTGGGAGCGCGCAGAGTTTTTCGTCGTTCGTGACGGCCGGCTCGTGGATCGCCAGCTCACAGGCACGCTTGTGCCGCTGGACGAGCGAAGCATGCATGTGAGCATGACTTCTCTGTTCAATCATTCCGGTTTTGTCGCGGTCAACCTGGAGCCCGGGAGGCGCGTGACGGTGTTTGCCCGACTGGCGACGAGCCAGGACTATCGACCGATCAAATGGCTGCGGGTTTACCTGTGGGATGCACCGGATGTGTTGGCCGGTGAACGCCGCGATCGAATCGTCCAAGGCCTCTATCTTGGCGTGATGCTGGTGCTGGTAATCTACAACCTCGGGTTGTTCGTCGCCCTGCGCGAGCGGAGTTACCTCTACTATGTCGCGATGGAGCTGGGCAACGCGGTGATATGGGCGAATATCTTTGGGCTCACCGCGGAGTTCCTCTGGCCCCGGCTGCCGACCGTGGAATATATTTCGGCGTGGATGCTGGTGGGCGCCAACCTTTTTGCCGCGCTGCTTTTCCTGCGT
Organism: Opitutia bacterium; assembly: GCA_016199925.1. Lineage (GTDB taxonomy): Bacteria > Verrucomicrobiota > Verrucomicrobiia > Opitutales > Opitutaceae > JACQFT01. The sequence continues at coordinate 1,133 of JACQFT010000190.1, forward strand.
AGCTATCTGCACACGCGCCAATCCATGCCACGCGTCGATAGCGCACTACGGTGGCTGGCCATCGCCGGCGTAGTCGCGGTCCCGATTGCCCTGCTGGCGTCGCGGCGGGATCCCGCGCTGGGCGTGATGATCGTCTTCCTGCCGTCCTTTGTCGCTTTCTTTGCGGCCATCGCGGTCACGACACTGGCGTTGCGACGCGGTCACACGGCGGCCCGCCACTTTCTCGCGGCGATCGCGTGCTCGGTCAGCGGCGCAATGGTCCAAACGGCGGCGACCGTCGGCGTGCTGCCGGCCACAGACCTCACGCTGACCTCGGCCCAGATCGGAAACGCCGCGATGGGAATTGTTCTATCGATGGGTCTCGGATTCCGGCTGCGTCACGCGCAGGCGGCGCTCGCGGAGCAGCAGATTGCCGAGGCCCGGCGGCAAAGCGCCCACGAGCGCGAAAAGCGCGAGTTCATCGAGGAGCAGAGCCGCGGCCTCGAAACCAAGGTGCGCGAGCGCACCGCGGAGCTCGCCGCCGCCCGCGAAAAATCCGATGCGCTCCTCGCGAACATCCTGCCGCAGGCGATCATCGAGGAGTTGAAGACGAAAGGCGGGTCCGAACCGCGGCGCCACGAGGACGTTTCCATTCTCTTCACCGACTTCGCCGGCTTCACCGAGGCCGTCGCCACGATTCCGGCGCAGCGCCTGGTGCAGGAACTGAACGAAATCTTTCACGCCTTCGACGAAATCGTCACCACCCACGGCCTGGAGAAAATCAAAACGATCGGCGATGCTTACATGGGTGCCGCGGGCCTGCCTCTCCCCGCCGCCGATCATGCGATGCGCGCGGTGCGCGCCGCGCTGGCGATGACGCGCTTCATCGCCGCACGCAACGAAACGGCCGCGTTGAAATGGGGACTGCGCGTCGGCGTCCACTCCGGGGCGGTGGTCGCCGGCATCGTCGGCAAGAACAAGTATGTCTACGATGTGTGGGGCGACACCGTGAACCTGGCGAGCCGGCTCGAAAGCGCCTCGGAGGCGAACCGCGTCAACCTCTCCGCCTACACCTATGACCTGGTGCGGAGTCGTTTCGAATGCGAATATCGCAGCAAACTCGCGGCAAAGGGCAAAGGGGCGATCGACATGTATTTTGTCGTCCGGGAAACCGCCGCCGTCGCCGCTGGCGAGGCGGCGCTGCCGATTCCGTGATGAGCGCGCCGCGATTTTTCGCGCTCGATGCGTTGCGAAGCGGCTTAATGGTGCTGTGGATCGTTTTGCACAGCGCGATGTTCTATTGGTCGGCGCCGCCGCCGACCGTGCCTTTCCTGTTTGAGCGCCATACCGCCTACGGGTTCGATTTGGTCGTCAGCTTCATTCACGGCTTCCGTATGCCGGCGTTTTTTGTCCTCTCTGGTTTTCTCGCCGCGCTGCTCGTCGCCCAGCGGGGCCTCGCGCGTTTCTACCATCATCGTGGCCGTCGGGTGTTTCTGCCGCTGGTGGTCGCGCTGGTCACGATTCTTCCGCTCGCGGGCTACGGCTTTGTCCAGGTGATTCTCAGCGCCCGTTTCGGCGCGCGGAGCTGGGTGCTGGATCGGGAGCAACTGATCACGCTGGCGAACGAACTCACGGTCGCGGGTTTTCCGATCCGCGAACCCGCCGTCGATCACCTGTGGTTCCTGTTTTACCTGATTTATTTCAGCCTGTTGCTGCCGCTGTGGCGGCTGGTGGAGCGAGGCCTGGAGCCGTTCGAGGCCCGGCTGCGGGGGTGGTTGGGGTCGGGGTTGGCCGTGGTGGGATTGGGGCTTATCTGCGCCGTCACGCTGTGGCCATTCCGCGGCGGCCAGGTTTTCGAGGGCGTGGTGCTGCTGAAGCCGCAGCCGGCGCCGTTCGTCTATTACGGCGCGTTCTTCTTTTTCGGCTGCCTGTTGCATCGTCACCGCGAGGTCTTCGCGGCCCTTGTCCGCTTGGCGCCAGAGAATGCCGTGGCCGGCGGGTTGCTGTTTCCGCTGGCCCAGTATGCGACCGAAATCGAATACGCGGCCGGGGCCGCGGTGTCGCCCGCGGTTCACTTGGCGGCGGTTGTGGCGCAGGGACTCTGCACCTGGACCCTGATCTATGCCATGACTGGCTTCGCGCTGCGCTATTGCGCGGCTGAGTCCCCGTGGGCGCTGTATCTCTGCCGGGCTTCCTTTTGGGTATATCTCGTGCACCCGATCTTGATCTGCGGCGTGGTCTATGGATTGCAGCCGATCGAGCTTCACGCAGTCTTCAAGTTTGGCGTGGTCGTCGCCGTCGCGACGATCGCCTCCTTCCTCAGCTACCACTATCTGGTGCAGCGCAGTTGGATTGGAACGCTCCTGAACGGCCAGCGGTTCAACCAGGCGTGGCCCTGGCAGGATCTGCGCGCCGCGACGCGCAAGCGCGTAGCGCCGTGACCGGGATCGCGGGCGCCCTTGCCCCGCAGCCAACCAGCGGCCGGGAGCGGCAGTGCCTCCATGGTCATCACAGCGCAGCGAAGAATTAACGCGCTCAGGCCGAACTGCGGCCTCGGTGTCGAGAACGTTTGCGACCGCGCAGCTCGCGCGGGAAATTCCTACGGGCGCGATGGACCGCTTATCGGCGGCGGTGAATTCCGCCCTTTTGTCATGCCAGTGGAAGGCCGCGTGCGATCGATGCGCCGAGCGCGGGAATTCTTCCGCCCGCCGTCGCCTCGATAAAACAAGCCGTCCCGCGCCTTGGAGCCGGAAGCGCGGCGGTGTGAGAAGGCCGCGAGTTCGCGGCGAAATCCGATGTGACGAAGGGCGGACGGTCTTCGTCCAACGCGCGACGTTGACTTGGAGACCGTTAGGCGCTACTTGAGAAACGCTTCGCTGCCTGACCACGTGTGGACCTTTCCTTAGCGGCGCACTTGAACGATTGGCCGTCAAACCAGTTCAGGTTCATTGCGTTTCCGGTCGCAATCCAGGTTGAAACTGGCTTTCCCGTGGTGGGACGTTTGACCATGGTCGTTTTCAGGCGATCGGCGGGGTTGGAGGCGGGCTTGGACTCGGAATCCACAGCCACAAGAAAATCGGCCCGCGCGCCCCGCACTTTCGCAAAATTCTGCTAGCGCCGATAAGCGGCGTCGCGACCCGGGCCTCGCAACCAAAACCTCCTTGCGTGGTCAGGGTGGGTTGGTAGCTTGAGGCCCATTTCCCTGCCCCCATGGTCACCGCACCCAACGAGCTCACCTACAACAGCAAGATCGAGGGCGATGTCGTGGTCACGCGGGCCGACGCGGCGATCAACTGGGTGCGCAACCATTCCATGTGGCCGATGCCGATGGGCCTCGCGTGCTGCGCCATCGAGCTGATGGCGACCGCGTCGAGCCGCTACGACATCGCGCGCTTTGGCGCCGAGGTCATGCGGTTTTCCCCGCGCCAGTCCGACTGCATGATCGTGGCCGGCACCGTCACCTACAAAATGGCCACGGCGCTCCGCCGCATCTACGACCAGATGGCCGAGCCGAAGTGGGTCATCGCGATGGGCGCGTGCGCCTCGACCGGCGGCATGTATCGCAGCTACGCCGTGCTCCAGGGCGTGGACCGGATCGTGCCGGTGGACGTCTATGTCAGCGGCTGTCCGCCGCGCCCCGAAGCTCTCCTCGACGCCCTGATGAAGCTCCAGAACAAGGTCAAACGCGAGCGTTCGGCCTCCAAACTTTTCCACAAGTCGGCCTGAGCCCCCGCCGGAACGCGCCCCCGCCATGACCGACGCCGCTCCCGCCGTTGCGCAGAATTTCCCCTCGGCCTCGCCGCGGCCGAGCCTCGACTGCCCGGCGTGGAACGTGCCGCCCGCCGACGCGCTCGCGCTGCTCAAGAGTCTGCGCGACGACTCCGGCTACGACATGCTGGTGGACGTGACGGCCATCGACTGGTCGGCGGAGAAATCCCCCCGCTTCACCGTCGTCTGGCATCTCTACTCGACCACCGCGCACCGCTACGTGCGCATCGCCGCCGAGTGCGCGAGTGCCGCCGATCCGGTGATGCCGAGTGCGACGGGCCTCTGGCCGGCCGCCAACTGGCACGAGCGCGAGACGTTCGACATGTTCGGCATCAAGTTCGCCGGCCACCCCGACCTGCGCCGCATCCTGATGTGGGACGCCTACCCGTATTTCCCGCTGCGCAAGGAATTCCCCCTCGCCGGCATCCCGACCGATCTGCCCGATCCCGACATCGCCGCGGGCATGAAGGCCAAAGTCATCCCCGCGCCGATGGCCGGCGGCCCGTTCGTAGCGACGCCGGGCGGAGCGATGAGCGACGCCGAGCCGCGCGCCAAAGACGAGTCCTGGAACGAAGGCCGGGAGAAAAAATAGCCGATGAAAACGCTCCGACTGCTGTTGCTCTTTCTCGCGCTGGCCGCCGGCGCGGCCGCCGCCGACCCCGGCGTGACGGTCTCCAAGGCGCAGGACGCCGAGATCCGCCGGATGCTCCGGCTGACCGGCATGTCGCGGTTGTTGGAGCAGGTGATCGGGCAAATGATCGAGTCCTTCAAAGGCAAGTCGCCCGAGATCCCCGCTGATGTCTGGGACAAGCTGCGGGCAGAAATGGATGTCGAGGAGGCGATCAACAATTTCGTGCCGCTCTACGCGAAATATTACTCGGCGGAAGACTTGCGCGCGATCAACGATTTCTACGAAACGCCGGCCGGCCGCCGGCTGCTGGAGAAAATGCCGCAGTTGATGGCGGAGTCGATGACGGTGGGCGAACAATGGGGCCAACAAGTGGCGAAGCGGGTCCAGGAACGGATCGAAGCCGAACTCAAAGCGCGCCACGAAGCCGCCGAACAGAAAAAGGACAAAGTCTAGCCCTGCGCCTGCGCCCATGCCGACCGATTTTTCATTTCCCGACAGCGCCGCCAAGGCCGCGAATCTCCCGAAGGAATTCGAGACCGAGAAAATGTCGCTCTCGATGGGCCCGTCCCACCCCTCGACCCACGGCGTGCTGCGCATCCAGTTCGAGCTCGACGGCGAGGTCGTGACCAAGGCCGATCCGGTCATCGGCTACCTGCATCGCGGCGACGAGAAGATCGCCGAGAACATGACCTACAACCAGTTCGTGCCCTACACGGACCGGCTGGATTACCTCGCGCCGCTCGCCAACAACGCCGCCTACGCCATCGCCGTCGAACGCCTCGCGAAACTGGAGGTGCCGCCGCGCTGCCAGGCGATCCGCGTCATCACCTCCGAGCTCGCCCGCGTCTCCTCGCACCTGATGGGCCTCGGCGCCTACGGCATCGATGTCGGCGCGTGGACGGTGTTCATGTATTGCTTCACCGAGCGGGAGAAACTCTACACCCTCTTCGAGAAACTCACCGGCGCGCGCTTCACCACCAGTTACAGCCGCATCGGCGGCGTCGCCCGCGACCTGCCGCCGGGCTGGCTCGACGAAGTCGGCGCGTTCTGCACGCAGTTCCTGCCAATCCTCGACGAAATCCTCGCGCTCCTCACGCGCAACAAGATCTTCCTCGACCGCTCCGTCGGCGTCGGCGTCATCTCCCGGGCCGACGCCATCGCCTACGGCCTCAGCGGCCCGAACCTCCGCGGCTCGGGCGTCGCGCTCGACCTGCGCAAGGACCGGCCTTACTCCGGCTACGAGCAGTATGACTTCGATGTCGCGGTCGGCTCCACCGGCGACTGCTACGACCGCTACCTCGTGCGCGGCGAGGAGATGAAGCAGTCCATCCGCATCATCCGGCAGGCCGTCGCGAAGATGCCGGGCGGCGACTGGTTCGCCCGCGACGCGCGGAAAATTTTCGCGCCGCCGAAGGACAAAGTGCTCACGTCGATGGAGGAGTTGATCAACAACTTCATGATCGTCACCGAGGGCCCGCAGATGCCGGCCGGCGAAGTCTATTTCGAGGCCGAGAACCCCAAGGGCACGCTCGGTTTCTTCATCGTCAGCACCGGCGGCGGCGTGCCTTACCGCCTAAAGATCCGCAGCCCCTCGTTCTGCAATCTCTCCATCCTCCCTAAACTCTGCGTCGGCAACCTGGTGTCCGACGTCGTCTCCATCCTCGGCTCGCTCGACTTCGTCATGGGCGAGTGCGACCGGTGAGGGTTTGCCCGCGAATCACGCCAATGCACACGAATCAGAAATTCCTCACCGCCGAATTCGCGTCAATTCGCGTAATTCGCGGGAGGTAGTTTTTCCGAATGAATCTCCGACCCGCCACGCTCGCGCAGATCGACGAGGTCATCACCCACTACCCGGTGAAACGCAGCGCCGTGCTGCCGCTGCTCCACCTGATCCAGGAAGAGGCCGGCTACATCTCGAATGAGGCCATCGAGTGGGTCGCGCAGAAACTCGAGCTGCAGCCGATCAACGTTTACGAGGTCGTCACGTTTTATCCGATGTTCCGGCAGAAGCCCATCGGCCGGCGCCACATCAAGGTCTGCCGCACGCTCTCGTGCGCGCTCACCGGCAGCTACCAGGTCTGCGAGCAATTTCAAAAAGAGTTCGGCTGCGCGCCCGGCGAGATTTCCCCCGACGGCGAGGCGACAGTCGAGTTCGTCGAGTGCCTCGCCAGTTGCGGCACCGGCCCCGTGGTGATGATCGACGACGATCTCCATGAGAAGGTGGACTGCGCGCGCGCCCGCGAACTTTCGGACCAGATCAAAGCCGCGGCGCGAGCCCGGCCCCAGCCATGAGTAAGAAACGTCTCCGCCAGATTTCCCCCATGCGCCTCGGCATCGTGCTCGGCGCGATGCAAGGCCTGCTCGGCCTGCTCTTCGTGCCGTTCATGCTGTTTGCCGGCGGCATCGCCGCCTATCTCCAGCACACGCTCCCCGGCGTGCCGTGGGTCTTTTTCGGCGCGGGCGCGCTCTTCATGCCGCTCGTCAACACCGTCGCCGGTTTCCTCGCGGGCGTGCTCTTCGCCTCGGCCTACAACCTCGTCGCCCGCTGGACCGGCGGCATCGAGATCGTTTTGGAGGACCTCCCCTGACCATGCCCGCCCCGCAACAACGCCGCCTGATCTTCGCCCACATCGACGAGCCGGGCTACACCAGGGACCTCGCCTGCTATCGGAAGCACGGCGGCTACGAGGTGATGAAGCGCGCCTTTGCCCGCCCGCCTGCGGAGCTGATCGACGAAGTGAAAAAATCCGGCCTGCGCGGCCGCGGCGGCGCCGGGTTTTCCTGCGGCCTCAAGTGGACGCTCGTCGACCGCAAGAGCGGCAAACCGATTTATCTCATCGTCAACGCCGACGAGTCCGAGCCGGGCACGTTCAAGGACCGCTACATCCTGCACCAGGATCCGCACCAGTTGCTCGAGGGCATGATGATCACCTGCTGGGCGAACAACGTGCAGCAGGCCTACATCTACATCCGCGGCGAGATGCCGCACGGCGCCCGCATCCTCGAGACGGCCATCGCCGAGGCGCGCGCCGCCAACCTGTGTGGCCCGAATATTCTCGGCACCAACTACAGCTGCGAAATCTACGTCCATCGCGGCGCCGGCGCCTACATCTGCGGCGAGGAGACCGGCCTCATCGAGTCCCTCGAGGGCAAGCGGCCGTATCCGCGCATCAAGCCCCCGTATTTTCCCGCCGTGCTCGGCCTCTACCAGTGCCCGACGATCGTCAACAACGTCGAGACGCTCTGCCACGTGAAGCACATCGCCGACATGGGCGGCGACGCCTACGCGCAGATCGGCACGCCCAACAACACCGGCACGCGCCTCCTCTGCGTCTCCGGCCACGTGCGGCGCCCCGGCTATTACGAATTCGAGGTCGGCAAGATCACGATGGGCCAGCTCCTCAACGAAGTTTGCGGCGGCCCGCTCCCCGGCCGCACCTTCAAGGCCGTCATCCCCGGCGGCTCCTCGGCCAAGGTGCTCCGCTTCGGCGAGAAATTTAAGATCAAACAAAAGGACGGCAGCGTCGTCGAACTCGGCGTCGAGGATTTGCCGATGGATTTCGACACGCTCGCGGCGGCCGGCACGATGGGCGGCTCCGGCGGCGTCATCGTGATGGACGACTCCACCGACATGGTGGCCGCACTCGCCAACATCAACGCGTTCTACGCGCACGAGAGCTGCGGCCAATGCACGCCGTGCCGCGAAGGCTCGCTGTGGATGAAGAAAATTTCCAGCCGCATGGTGCACGGCGAGGCCCGCCCGGAGGACGGTGAACTCATCAGGACCGTCGCCGACCAGATCGCCGGCCGCACCATCTGCGCCTTCGGCGAAGCCTGCTCATGGCCCACCCAGAGCTTCGTCGCGAAGTTCGGGGAAGAATTTAAAGGTTACGCGTCGGCTCCAAAGTCCACGGGCTCAATGCCACTTGTCTGAATGAAAATGACCACCGCAGAAATCAGGAGTCAGGAGTCAGGAGTCAGAAGTGCCCCGCGCGCTCCAGCCCGGACTTTCGAAGACTTGATTGTCTGGCAGAAAGCGCACGCGTGGGTGCTGGGCGTCTATCGTTTTTCCGAAACGTTTCCGCCGCGAGAGCTATACGCGCTGACTTCACAATTTCGCCGCGCCGCAGTTTCAATCCCCGCCAACATCGCGGAAGGATTCAAGAAAAGCGGTGTCGCCGACAAGCGGCGATTCATGAACATCGCCCAAGGTTCGCTTGAGGAATGCCGTTACTACCTGATCCTCTCCCGCGACCTCGGTTACGGCGACTCTGCCCAATTGCTGGAACAACTTGAAGAGGTCAGCCGCCTGCTGAACGCCTACACTAGGGCGATTGAAACTCCTGGCTCCTGATTCCTCCTCTCCTGACTCCTTTCTGATGACTGCCCCTCCCAAAGCCCCCGACCTCGTCACCGTCAACATCGACGGCCGGGACATCTCCGTGCCGAAGGGCACGAACGTCATCGAGGCCGCCCGGCAACTCGGCATTGAGATTCCGCATTATTGCTACCACCCGAAGCTCACCGTCGTCGGCAACTGCCGCATGTGCCTCGTCGAAATGGGTCTGCCGGCGATGGACCCCGTGTCGCGCCAGCCGGTGCTCGACGCCGCCACCGGCAAAGCGAAAATCAACTGGATGCCGCGCGCGCAGATCGGCTGCGCCACCAACGCCCTGCCGGGCCTCCACATCCGCACCAGCACGCCGCTGGTCAAGGAGTGCCGCGAAGGCGTGACGGAGATGCTGCTCATCAATCACCCGCTCGACTGCCCGATCTGCGACCAGGCCGGCGAGTGCAAACTCCAGGAACACTCCACCGAATACGGCCGCGGCTACTCGCGCTTCGTCGAGCACAAGAACGTGAAGCCGAAGCGCACGTCGCTCGGCCCGCGCGTCACGCTCGACGACGAGCGCTGCATCCTCTGCTCGCGCTGCATCCGTTTCTCGAAGGAAGTCGCGCACGACGACGTGCTGGGCTTCATCGACCGCGGCAGCTACAGCACGCTCACGTGCTACCCGGGCAAGAAGCTCGAGAACAATTACTCGCTCTGCACCGTCGACATCTGCCCCGTCGGCGCGCTCACGAGCACGGATTTCCGTTTCAAGATGCGCGTCTGGTTTCTCAAGCAGACGCCGTCGATCGACACCGAATCCTCCGTCGGCGCCAACACCGAGGTGTGGAGCCGCGAAGGCGTCATCTACCGCATCACCCCGCGCCGTAACGACGAGGTGAACGACACATGGATGTCCGACTCGGGCCGCATACTCTACAAGCAGGTCAAGTCCGCCGACCGCCTCGCTGAGGCGCGCGTGAACGGGCAACCGGCGACCCACGAAGGCGCGCTATTGGTCGCTGCCGATTTGTTGGTAGGGCGGACCGGCTCGGTCCGCCGCGATGATGATGCCGCGTCCTCGGCGCACCGAGCCGGTGCGCCCTACCTCGGAGGCCTTGCCATCGTCGGGTCCGGCCGAAGCTCGGTCGAGGAACAGTTCCTCACCAAGAAACTCGCCGACGCGCTCAAGGTTTCGGCGTCGCTCGTCAGCCGGGTGGGCGAGGGCGACAAGATTCTCATTTCCTCCGACCGCAACCCGAACGTCCGCGGCGCGCTCGTCACCGGCCTCATCGCCGCGCTGCCGTCGCAGAAACTCTCGTCACTCGCCGCCGATATCGATGCGGGCAAAGTGAAGACCGTTCTCTCCTTCGGCGAAGACCTCGTGGCCGCCGGCCTCACCGCCGCGCAGCTCGCGAAAGTCGCAGTTGTTTACCTCGGCACGCACCAGAACGCCACGAGCGCCGTCGCGCGCG
>JACQFT010000006.1 GCA_016199925.1 Opitutia bacterium
CGTTTTTGTCGGGGCATGAAGCCCCTCCTACAGTCAGACAGATCGAGCGCTGAATCGCGGCGTAAAGCAGCTCCTACGGTCGGAACCAGCGGAGACGCGCCAAAAGAAAAACCCGCGTCCCCTCTTCGGGTGACGCGGGTTGGTGAGCGGGTGGTGCGGACGAAATCAGCCGAGCAGCGTCTGCCACTGGTTTTCGCGGGCGCGGCGGGCGGTCTTCAGCGCGCCGAGGGCGACGAAGTCCTTGTAGTTTTCGCCGAGGACCTGCACGCGGGGATTCTCGAAGCCTTCCTCGAGCAGCCGGGTCTGCAACGCGACGCCGAAGCCTTTGGTCAGGCTGCCGCCGCCGGTGACGATCACGTTTTGGAGCAGCTCCGCGACGGTGTCGGATTCGGCGCGGGTGATGAGTTCGCGGGTCATCTCGAAGACCTTTTGGAGGAGGGCCTGGCAGCCGGCGCCGACGTGCTTGGTGACATCGAGCTGACGGGACTTGCCGCCGACCAGGACGTGGGCGAGGGCCGGCGTGGCGCCGTCGGCGGTGAGCACCCAGGAGTTTTTCTCCTTCAGCTCGCGGACGCGCGCGAGGGTGAGGCCGCAGTCGGGATATTCGGACAGGATGCTGTCGAAAATGATCTGGTCCACGGCGTCGCCGGCGAACGGCACGCTCAGTTGGTCGTGGGCCGTGGGGAAATGGCCCTGGACGAGGCAGACGTCGGTCGAGCCGGCGCCGATATCGACGTAGAGCGAGTTCAGCACGGGATCGTGGTAGTTCGCGTCGGCGATGCGGGCGTCGTTGCGGTAGCCGAGGGCGGCGAGGAACGGCTCGGGGACGAAGAGGACTTTGTTGAAGATGCCGCGGAAGGCGGTGCGGGCGTTCTCGCGCGCGAGCAGGTCGGCGCTGGCGGGCATGCCGATGACGGCGCGGATTTCGTTGCGATTGGCCTGATTGAGCACCTCGAACAGATGGCCGGCGAAGAGGCGGGCGGCGCGCTGGTCGTGGATGACGCCGCCTTTCATCGGGCGGACGACGCGGAGATTCTTGGCGTGTTTCAGCGCCAGGCGGCCGAAGAGCACCTTGGCGTCGCCGGGCAGCACGCCGTTCAGCACGTTGTCGTTGGCGTAGCCGACGACGGTCGGGATCAGCTCGCGCGTCACGGCTTCGCCGCTGCCATTGTTGCCGACCGGGGTGGCCATCAGGCAGGACGTGTTGGTGCCGAGGTCGAGGCCGACGAGGAGAGTTTCGTTGAGGACAGGGCGGTCGGCATCGAGCAGGACGTCGCCGGTGGTGGCTTTCGCGGTGGTGGTTTTCATGGGCTTTCGCTTTTTGGGGATGAACGGTGAGGCTGGCGGTGGCGGTGGAGGGGATCAGCCCGCGGTGAGGCAGGTGACGGGATCGGTTTCGGCGGGCGGGAAATTCCGGGGGCGGGCGCAGGCGGAGCGTTCGGCGTCGCCCAAGGCATCGAGCATGCCGTTGATGTCGGTTAGCGGGATGCGCTGGCTCAACTGCAGGCCCGCCTGCGGCAGCCCGGCGGGGAGGGACGACAGGACGAGGCGGCGCGCGAGCACGGCGTTCGCGACCTGTTCCTGCGCCTTGGCGAAAAGTTGGCGCAGGGCGTCGCGGCAATGGCCGGCCGGCCAGCCGGACGCCGCGGACCACTCGCGAATGAGCGGGGGAAGTTTTTCGTGGAGGAGCACGACGGCGTCGGCGTTGCGGCCTTCGCAGCGCAGCACGCAGCTCTCGCGCACGTCGGATTCAATCTGCCGCCAGAGCGCGGGCGGGTCGCGACGGGGTGATGGGACCGAGGCCAGGGAAGAAATTGCCATACTCGCCCGGGAATTGTGCAATGCCCGTGCCATGTTCCGGGGCGCGCTTTCTTCTCGCTGGCTGGCGGTCGTTTAGAATCGCGGCGGCGGATCTACCGCCGCGTCCGCGCCGGCGGGCGGGCCGAGAAGCGGCAAGATTTACCGCGCTGCCGCGGCGGGAGCGGCGGCGTCACGCAACTGTCACCGCGGCGCCATCCGGCCGGCACAAAGAGCCGCTAGAGTGGCGCCTGTGTTTGGGTAGCGGGGCTCGGGGGAGTCCCGCTCCTGGGTAGCGAGGCCGTCCCGGTGTGGGCGGCCTCTTCCGTTTTAGCTGTCCGGCGTGAGGAAATCGGTGAGCTTGCTCTTCGCGACGCGGGTGAAGAACGGCGACGGGTCCGGCCGGCCAAGCGTGCCGCCGATGGTCACGGGCAGCTTGGTCTTGGCATAGCCGAGGTCGTCGCGGGTGCCGTCGAGCACCCCGATCTTGCCGAGACTCTGCTCGATCTTGCCGCGACCGCTGAGGCTGAGCTCGGCGGTCAACGGCTGGTCGAGGAGCGGTTTGCCGGCGACGTAGCTCACCTGCCCGTGCCCGGTCAAGCGGAGGTCCGGCGAGACGAGGCTCAGATTTTCCAGCCGGAGCGTCAGCGCGTCGTCGCGCGTCAGCCGCACGCTGAACTGGTCGTAAGGCAGCTCGCCGAGGCTGGCGGCGAGCTGGTCGACGAAATAAGCCTGCCCCGCGAGCTTCTCGGCGGCCTTGGTAACTTTCTCCTGCCCGAAGAGCGAGCCGAGCACGCTCGCGCCGAGTTCGACGGCCTTGGTCGTCGCGGAGACCTTGTCGGTCGTGCGCTTGAGGCCGCGGAAAATCCCCTGCCGGCTCGTGAGATCGAACTGGCCGTGCGTGCGCTGGAGCGTGTGCGGCAACGTGGCGCCCGTGCCGGCGAACTTTCCGGCGACAGTGAACAGGCCCTCGATGGTCGGCGGGCGGCCCGGGTCGAGCGCCTGAAACAGTTTTCCCGCGTCGAACTCGGTGAGTGAGAAATCACCGGCGAGCTGATACGGCGTCGCGCCCGCGGAGAAATCCACCGTGGCCTTCGCATGCAGCCGGCTCTTCCCGCCGAAGTCGGCGTCGAGTTTCTCGAGTTTGAGCTGCCGCGGGAAAAGTTGCACGAGGCCGGTCAGGCCGGACATCGTCCAGTCCTGGCCCTTGGTGAGCGACTTCACGTCGAGGGCCAGACGGCCGTCGAACTGCGCCAACGCGGGCCGGGAGTCGGCGCGGAGGTGGGCGGGGCCGACCTCGACCGGAGCGTCTTCGCCGACGGCGGGCGGGGCGAAGAAAACACCGAGCACCGCCAGGGCGTCGTCCAGCTCGACTTTCGCGCCCGCCAGTTTCGCGTCGATCAGCCACGCGGCGCCGGCCGGGGCGAGTTCGGCGGAGAAATTCAGGTCGGAGCGCTGGCCCGCGCGGTCGACGAGCAGCGGCACCTGCACGGAGATTTTCCCGTCGGGCGACGCCACGGCCCGCAAGCTGACGTTGGCGACCGGCAGCGGGCGGCCGCCTTCGCGTGCCACGAGGTTGTTGAGGGTAACGCGCGCCTCGGCCTGGGCGGCCTTGCCGTTGACGGTCGCGCGCAGTTCGCCGCTCGCGCGCCCCGCCGACAGCGGCATGGCGTCCTCGAAGAGCGGCTGCGAGGCGAGCGCCGGGAGTTCGATCTGGAAACTGCCCGAGACGCTCGCGCCGGCGGCGGCGGCGGCGGACACCTCGCCGGTCGCGGTCAGCAGCGCCGTGCCATCGGCGGCGCGCACGGCGATCTCGCCGCTTTGCACGCGGAGGCCGCTGCGGCCGGTGATCACGGCCGACGGGCTGGCGGCGACGGCGAGGTGCGCCGCGAGCGGGCGATTGTTGCGGGCGACGGAGACGTCGCTGAACTTCAGCGGCGCCGTGGCCCGCACGGTCAGTTTGCCGCCGTCCGTCGCGAGGAGGAAGTCGCCCTGCTCGAGCGTGCCGGTGATTTTCACGCCGGCGCGCACCCGCAGCAACGGCCCGAGCGGCACGCGGCCGAGGGAAAAACGCAGCACGTCGGCCGCTCCGCTCCCGGGGCCGGCCGCCACGGCGCCGGTCGCCGGCTCGAACTGGAACTCGCGCAGCGCGGCGGCGGAGAAAAATTTTTCGCCCGCCGCGCCGGTGAGGTCGGCCGTCCACTTGCGCACGGTGAGTCGGCCCGCCTGCCAGGTCAGATCCGTCTCGCCCGCGGTGTGCACGGGGCCGAGCGGGAGAAAATCCGCGACGAGCGCCGGCAGGTCGGCGGTGTAGCGGCCGGTGAAGGCGATCGCGGGCGACTTTGCCGCGGGCAGGACGACCTCGCCCTCGGCGCTGATGCGGTCGCCGGCCGGGGTCGTGAGGGTGAACTCCTGCACGCGGGCCCGCAGTTGGGTGGCGGACAACTCGGCGGAGGCGCGAACGGAGACGCCGGCTTTGCCGAGCACCAGACGGCCGTCGCGGACAACCGTCAGCGCGGAGGCGGCGAGAGGCACGGTGGTCTGCGCGGTCAGGCGGGTGCCGTCGCCCACGAGCGCGAGTTCGCCGGTGAGGTTGCCGCCGGACACATCGAGGCCGGTGACGAACGGGCGCACCCAGGCGAGCGGGAGGCCGAGCAATTTCACGCGCAGAATCTCGCCGAGCGCGGCCGGGCCGACGACGAGCCGGCGTTCGCGCAGGTTGATCTCGACGGCGCGCGTCGCGTGGACTTCGAGCACGGGTTGCGCGCCGGCGACGGTGAGATCGAGCGAGTTGAGGCGCGCGAGGGGGCCCTCGCGGGCAAAGTCAAAGTCAGCGTGCAACTGCACCGCGCCGAGCGCGCGCAGCGCCGGGCGAATCGCGCCGAGTTCGTCCGCGGAGACATCGAGCCGGCCCTGGAGGGTCGCGCGGGAAATCTCGGGCTGGAAGCTGAACCGGCCCGAGCCGGACGCGGAGAACTCCGACAGGGAACCGCCGAGGAAAAAGGGCGCGATCTGCGCGGTGTTCGCCTCGACGGTCCAGTTGCCGGCGTAGGCTTTCTGGCCGGCGGGCAGTTCGGCGCTCACGTCGAGCAGGTGGGCGGCGGTGCCGCGGGTGAGTGTGTCGAGGCTGACGGTGTAGCGCTCGAGCGCGGCCGTGCGCGAGAGCTGGGCGGCGAGCTTGAGCTGGTTCTGGCCGGCGAGGCGCGGGCCCTCGGCCTCGACGACGGCGGTGACGCCGACGTGGCTGAAGCTGCGCGCGGCCGTCTCGACCACGCGCAGGCTGAGTTGCACGCGCAGGGCGCTCACGCGGGCGGCGGGGGCGGGATCGGTGAGGCGGGCATCGAGCACGAGCGTGCCCTCCTGGCCGGGGGCGATCTGGCCGCCGGAGATTTTGTAGTCAGCCTGCACGGGGGGCTTGCCCGGGGCGCCCGGCAGGAGGGCGCGGCCGCGGACGTCGCAATCGCCGAGGGTGATCGCCAACGGCAGCTCGACGCGTGAGAGCACGCCGGGGGTGGCCGCCGAGCCCGCGGCGGTGCCGGCCTCGGCGCGGCCGCGCGCCACCTTGCTGGCGTCGAGGAGCACGCCGGTGGCGACGAGCCGGCCGATCTGGAGCCGGCGTTCCACGAGGAGCGACCAGAGCGAGTAGTCGGCCTCAAGCCGGTCGATCGCGAGCGAGACGCCGTGCCGGGCGAGGCGCACGCCGCGGAGGCTGACGCGACTCAGGCCGACGGAGACCTCGGCAACGTCGAGTTTCAGGCCCGGCTGCGAGCCCGCGGCGCGGAGGACCAGCCAGCGTTGAAAGGAGGAGTTGAGGGCGAGACCGACGGCAACCGCGCCGAGGCCGAGCAGGAGGCTGAGGACGACCAAGGTCAGGCGAGGGGCTGGCTTCATGGGGCGCGGTTAAGACACAGGACGTTGACGGAAGTTGCACCCGAGGGGCGAACAGAAAGGGGGCGGATGGGGCTTTGACGAAGGCCAGCGTTACGATTGTAGGAGCGGCTTTACGCCGCGATCAACGTTCGTATCGCGGCGTAAAGCCGCTCCTACAGCCGAGCCAGACAAAGCGGCACGGCGTCAAGCGCCGGCCCGACCGTTCGGACAAGACTCAGGCGCCGCCGCTGATCAGCGCGTCGCCGAGCCCCATCGCCTTGCGGAGCTGGGCGGCGGCGACGTTGAAGCTGTAGAACGCCTGGATCTGGTTGAGGCGGGCGGTGGTGAGGTCGAGCTGGCTCTGGAACACGTCGAGCTGGGTGGCGGCCCCGGCGGAGAAACGGGCGTTGGCGAGGCGGAGGCTCTCCTCGGCCTGCTCGACGACTTTCTTGGAGGCTTCGGCGAGTTCGGTGGCTTCCTGGAGGGCGGAGACGGCGCGGCGGACATCGACATCGACGGCGAGCTGGGCCTCGCTGCTGGCGAGCCGGGCCTGCTCGAGCACCGATTTGGCCTGCACGATGCGGCCGGCGGTGGCGCGGCCGTCGAAGATGTTCCAGGTCGATTGGAGGCCGAACGTCCAGCCGTGGAGCGTGTCGCCAAAATTATTCGACCGGGGATCCTTGCGCCAGTCGTAGGAGCCGAAGGCGGAGAGGTTCGGGTAATACCCGGCGCGCCGGGCGGTGACGAGCTGGTCGGCGGCTTCCTCGAGTTTGTGGAGGCGCCGGAGGTCGGGGCGTTTCTCGCGGGCGGAGAGGATGGCGGCCTTCAGGTCGTAGCTGACGGGCACGAAGTCGAGCGTGCCGACGAACGCGGGGATCTTGGTGAGGGTGTTCTCGACGGGATTGACGAAGCCGAGCACGCGGCGGAGCTCTTCAATGGCGGTGCGCCAGTCGTTGCGGGCGCGGATGAGCGCGGGCTGCGCGTTGGCGAGGGCGACCTCGGCGCGGAGCACCTCGAAGTTGGAGACGGTGCCGGCTTCGAAGCGGTTCTTCACGTCCTGCAACTGGCGGCGGAGCAGCTCGCTGTTTTGCTCCTGCACCTTGATGCGCTCGCGGTCGACGAGGACGGTGTAGAACTGGGTGCGGACGCCGAGCAGGGCGTCGTCGATAGCGGCCTGCATCGCGAGCACGGCGGCCTCGCGGGCGATCGTCTGGCTCTGCACGGTGGCGCGGACGGAGCCGCCGGCGAAGAGGAGCTGGGTGGCGCGCACGGAGTAGCTCCAGTTGCGGTCGCTGGCGCCGAAGTTGGCGCCGGAGAGCGCGGTGTCGTTGCGCGTGTATTGGCCGGAGCCGGTGACGTTGGGGATCTCCGCGGCGCGGACCTCGACGACGACGCCGTCCTGCTGGCGGATGCGTTCGCGCGCCTGGCGGATGGCGAAGTTGTTCTCGAGGGCGAAGGCGAGCGCGGTCTTGAGGTCGAGTTCGTCGGGGATCGGCTGCGCCGGGTTGGGGGCCGCGCCGAGGGCGGCGGCGGCGAACACGGCGGCGAGCGCGGCGGTGGTGAGACGGGAACGAGACATGTTCATGGGTTAAGGACGAAAGGGCGATTTGGCGAGACCGGGTTAGGACGCGGCGCCGTTGCCGGTTGCTACCGGTCCGGGGTTGGTCCGGACGGGCCGCCCGGCAAAGGCGCGGCGACGACCGCGTGGAGGTGCTCGCGCGAGTGGTCCTTGGCGATCAGGACGTAGAGCGACGGGATGATGAAGAGGGTGAAGAAGGTGCCGACGGTCATGCCGCAGACGAGCACGAGGCCGATGGAATTGCGCGCGGCGGCGCCGGCGCCCGTCACGAACACGAGCATGAGGTGGCCGAACACGGTGGCGGCGGTCGTCATGAGGATCGGGCGGAGGCGGGTGGCGGCGGCTTCGCGCACGGCGGCGAGTTTGGAGCGGCCGCGTTCCTGCAGGGAGTTCGCGAACTCGACGATGAGGATGCCGTTCTTCGCCACGAGGCCGATGAGCGTGATGAGGCCGACCTGCGAGTAGATGTTCCAGGAGGTCGTCCAACCCCACGACCAATTCGGCGTGGACGGATCGCCCGGGGCGCGCAGGGCGGTGAAGATCATGGCGCCGAACATCGCGAGCGGCGCCGAGCCGAGGAGGATGACGAGCGGGTCGCGGAAGCTGTTGAACTGGGCCGCGAGCACGAGGAAGATCAGCACGAGCGCGAGGCCGAGGGCCGGGAGGAACTTGCTGCCCTCGGTGCGGAGCTGGCGCGACTCGCCGGCGTAGTCGACGGTGTAGCCGGGCGGCATGACCTTGCGCGCCTCGGTCTCGAGGACGTGGAGCGCGGTGTCGAGCGGGGCGGCGACGACGCCGGAGATTTTCACGGCGTTGAGCTGATTGAAGCGGTTGAGCGTGCGCGGCTCGGTGGTGTTCTTGAGCGTGGCGAACGACGAGAGCGGCACGAGTTTGCCGCCGGGCCCTGAGACATAGATGTCCGTGAGCTGGTCGGTCGTGAGGCGGCTGGCGCGCTGCACCTGGGGGATGACTTTGTAGCTGCGGCCGTCGATGCTGAACCGGTTGACGTAGCCGCCGCCGAGCAGCGCGCCGAGGTCGCCGCCGACCTGCTGGAGGTTGAGGTTGAGCGCCGCGACTTTGTCGCGGTCGATCATGATCTCGGTCTGCGGCTGGTCGATCTTCACGTCGAGGGTGAGGAAGACGAACTTGCCGCTCCGCATCGCCGCGCCGAGGACTTTCTCGGCGATGGCGTAAACCTGCTTGGAGTCGGCGGTCGAGGCGATGACGAACTCGACGGGGAACGTGCCGCCGCCGGGAAGCGCCGGCGGGAGGATCGGAATCACCTGGATGCCGGGCACGAGGTGGAGCTTGGGCATCAGTTCCTGGCGGATATGGTAGATGTCGCGTGTGCGCTGGTCCCACGGTTTGGTGACGACGCCGCTGAAGCCGCCGGTCGGAAACGTGATTTGGAAGGAGAACTCGGCTTCCGGAATGCTGAAGAACTCGTGGTTCACGCGGGCCGCGAACCGGGAGGTCTGCTCCAGCGTCGAATCCGCCGCGGTGTTGACGATGCCGAAGACGACGCCCTGGTCCTCGGCCGGCGCCAGCTCGGTGGACATCGAGGAGAGTATGTAGAGCGGAAAGATCATCAGCGCGATGATTGCCCACACGGTATAGACGACGGGCCGGGCGTTGAGGGTGCCGTCGAGCACGCGGCCATAGGCGGCCTTGAGCTTGTCGAACGAGTGGTTCACGAAGCCGGCGAAGCCCTTTTCCTCGTCCGCGGCGCTGCGCAGGAAATACGCGGCCATCATCGGCGAGAGGGTGAGCGCGACGATGCCGGAAATCAGCACGGCGCCGGCGAGGGTGACGGCGAACTCGCGGAAGAGCGAACCGGTGAGGCCGCCCTGGAACGCGATGGGCGCATAGACGGCGGCGAGCGTCACCGTCATCGAGATGATCGGCCCGACGAGTTCGCGCGCGCCGACGAGCGCGGCGTCGAGCGGCGTGCGGCCCTCGCGGAGATGGCGCTCGACGTTCTCGACGACGACGATGGCGTCGTCGACCACGAGGCCGACCGAGAGCACGATGGCGAGCAGGGTGAGGAGGTTGATCGTGAAGCCGAAAATCTGCATCAGGAAGATCGCCCCGATGAGCGAGACCGGAATCGCCACGAGCGGCACGAGGGCGGACCGCAGCGAGCCGAGGAACAGGAAGATGACGATGACGACGATGACCAGCGTCTCGGAGAGCGTTTTCACGACCTCGTGGATCGCGCTGTCGATATACTTGGTGCCGTCGTAGGCGACGCCGCCGGTGAAGCCGGTCGGGTAGCGGGCCTGGAGGTTGGCCATCTCGGCGCGCACGCGCCGGGCGACGTCGAGGGAGTTGGCGTTCGGCAGCGTCCAGACGCCCATGAAGACGGCGTCCTTGCCAGAGAAGCGCACCTCGGAGTTGTAGTCCTCGGCGCCGAGCACGACGTCGGCGACATCGGAGAGGCGCACGAGGGCGTCCTTGTCCTGCCGGACGACGAGGCGCTTGAAGTCCTCGACGTTCTCGAGGCTGGTGTTGGCGGTGAGGTTGACCTGGATGTAGGCGCCCTTGGTCGTGCCGACGGCGGCGCGCACGTTGTTGTTCGCGAGCGCCTGGCGGACCTGCGTCGGGCTGAGGTTCAGCGCCGCGAGGCGGTCGGACTTGAGCCAGATGCGCATCGCGTAGGTGCGGCCGCCGAGGATGTCGGCGCGCTGCACGCCCTCGATGGCGCTGAGCGCGGGCTGCACGACGCGCACGAGATAGTCGGTGACTTGGTTCGGCTCGAGGGAGTCGGCGCGAAAGCTCAGATACATCGACGCGAAGGCGGAGTCGGCCGGCACCAGCGCGACGGACGGCAGCTCGGCCTCGGGCGGGAGGTCGTTGCGGACCTGGTTGACGCGGGAGTTGATCTCGGCGAGCGCCTTGGTGCCCTCGTAGTTGAGCTTCAGCCGGGCGGTGATGATGGAGGCGCCCTGCACGCTCTGGGACTCGATATAGTCGATGCCTTCGGACGCGGCGATGGCGCGCTCCAGCGGACTGGTGACGAAGCCGCGCACGAGGTCGGCGTTGGCGCCGATGTAGGGCGTGGTGACGGTGATGGAGGCGACTTCGCTCTTCGGATACTGGCGGACGTTGAGCGAGCGGACGGCCTGCAGGCCGGCGATGATGATGATCAGATTGACCACGATCGCCAGCACGGGGCGGCGGATGAAGATGTCGGTGAATTTCACGGGGAAGTAGCCGGAGGGCGGGCGGCCTCGCCCGCGTCGAACGCGGCGCAGGCGCCGCGTCCCCGGCGGAAAAGGTGGGTCAGGTGTTCGCGGGCTTGGGGGCGAGCTCGGCCTTCGGCGCGAGCGAATTGTCGATGAACAGCCTGCGCCCGTTGCTGAGCTTGAACGCGCCGGTGGTGACGATCTCCTCGCCGGGTTTCACGCCGGAGAGAATGTTGACGAAATCGCCATGCGACTCGCCGACTTTCACGAACCGCTGCTCGGCGATCTTCTCCGTCTGGCCGGATTTCGCGTCCTTGGTTTCCTTGGCGACGAACACGGTGTCGCCATACGGCTGGTAATAGATCGCCATCGCCGGCACGGCCACGACGCCGGTCTTCTCGGGCGCGACGACCGCCACGTCCACAAACATGCCGGGGCTGAGCGCTTCGTCGGCGTTCGCCAGGGTGGCCTCGACATGCACGGTGCGGCTGGCGGCGTCGACCTCGGGGCTGATCGCGGTGACCTTGCCCGCGAACACGACGCCCGGCCGGGCGTCGGTCGTGATGCGCGCGGTGTAGCCGGCCTTGATTTCGGCGACGCGCTGCTGCGGCAGCCAGAAATCGACGTGGATCGGGTCGAGGGCCTGGAGGGTGACGATGGGATTGCCGCGGTCGAGGAACTGCCCGAGGTTGATCATGCGGATGCCGACGCGGCCGGAGAACGGCGCGCGCATCGTCTTCTTGTCGAGGACGGCCTGGAGGGACTTCACGTCGGCGAGGCTCTGCTTGGTGGCGGCGTCGACCGCGTCGAACTCGGACTGGGAAATGACGTTGCGGCCGAGGAGATCCTTGGCGCGGGTGATGTTCACGTCGGCGAGGGCGGCCTTGGCCTGGGCCGCGGCGAGCTGCGCGCGCTCGACCGCGGAGTCGAGCTCGACGAGCACGTCGCCGGCCTGCACGCGGGCGCCGGACTCGAAGCCAATGTGCTTCACGATGCCCTGCCCTTCGCTGGCGACGGTGACGCCCTGGTCGGCGCGGAGCGAGCCGACGGCGTGGACGGCGCGGTCCCACTCCTGGGCCTCGGCCTTGGCGGTCGTCACGCTCTCGGGCGGGAACTCGAACGGCGGCGGCGGGGTGAACTGCTTGGCTTTGATCGCGACAATGATGCCAAGCACGACGGCGAGGCCGGCGAGGGCGAAGACGAATTTCTTGAGCATGGGAGCGTGGAGTTGAGGTGAAAGGGACTGGGCCGGCCTCAGCCGGCGGGCGCAGCGGCGGGCCCGGGCGCGGAGTTGAGCGCGGCGGCCCGCAACTGGATCTTACCGAGTAGACGAACGAGCGTCTTGCGCTCGGACTCGGAGAGCGGGCGCATGATCGCGCCGACCGCCTTGAAGTGGCCGGGCAGAAATTGCTGGAGAAACTTCCCGCCGCGCGCCGTCAGGCGGACGGACATCATCCGGCGGTCGTCGGGATCGGGCAGACGTTTGACAAAGCCGTCGCGCTCGAGGGTGTCGATCAAACCGGTCATGGTAGCACGGGTGACCCCGGCGGCCTCCGCCAGTTCCGCGGGCGTGCTCGGGGCCGGGCAATCCGCGGCGCCGGCCCCGCCCAGCGGGTGGTCGGGGTTCGCACAGCGCCACAGCAGCATCAGCACGCTGAAGCGGCCCTGGGAGATGCCGTGCCGGGAAAAATTCCGGTCGATCACCCCGAAGGCCTCGTCGCCCGTGCGCAGGAGATGGAGGAAGGCCTCGGCCGCGGACGGGTCGAGCTCGGGAAATTCCTTCGCAGCCTCGAGAAGGCATTCGTAGCGCGGGAGGTCTTTGAGAAGCAGGTGCGGCATGGCCGGCGGTCGTGAGGGGGCTGACGGTTAGGCTCCTAACGAAAAGCGCAAGCACTCTTTTGTGAAATTTCGCACCGCTCCTGCGCCGCCAGCAAAACAGCCGGCTCACTCCAGCCGGCTACGGCAAAACCGGCGTTGGACCTAGACCAATTGCTGTTCGCCTGACAGGCTGACCACGGCCGGTCTACTTCCCGGGAGCGCACGCGCCCCGCGCGTCTGAGCCGGCGTCTCGCCCGCTCCGCCGGAAATCCCCGGCGGGACGCCGAGGAGCTCCCGCGAGACGCGGGCGCTCCCCGAGAAAAAGGCGCCAATTTATTGCACGAGCCTCAATAGACTAGACCGCTTTCGCTGCGGCCACCACGGCGTCGGTCGTGATGCCGAGCTCCTTCATCGCGATGTTGCCCGGCGCGCTGAGGCCGAAGCGGTCGATGCCGACGATCTTGCCGTCGAGGCCGACATATTTCCGCCAGAGATCCGTGACGCCCGCCTCGATGGCCACACGCTTGCGGCACGCGGCCGGCAACACGCTCTCGCGATACTCGGCGGACTGGCGGTCGAAGCGGAGGAACGACGGCATCGACACGACGCGCGTGCCGGCACCGAGAATTTTTGCGGCGGCGACGGCCCACTGCAGCTCGGCTCCGCACGACATGAGGATGTGCGTAAGCGGCGCGGTTTCCTGAATGGCGACGTAGCCGCCCTGCAAGACGCCGGCACGGCGGACGCTGGCGGGGATGTCGTTGAGCATCGGCACGGCTTGGCGCGAGAGCGCGAGGAGCGTCGGGCCGTCGCTGCGTTCCAGCGCGGCGGCGTAGGCGCCGGCGGTCTCTTCGGGATCGGCGGGACGGATGACGTCGAAGTTCGGGATGAGGCGCAGCGCGGAAACGGTTTCCACGGGCTGGTGCGTCGGGCCGTCTTCGCCGACGCCGACGGAATCGTGCGTGTAGATATAGATGACGGGCAGTTTCGACAGCGCGGCGAGGCGCATGGCGGGGCGCGAATAATCGGCGAACACGAGGAACGTGGCGCACGAGGCGTGGAAGATGCCGTCGTAGGCGACGCCGTTGCTGATCGCAGCCATGCCGTGCTCGCGGATGCCGTAGCGAAGATTGCGGCCGGCGCGGTTGGTGCGGTCGAAATCCCGGTCGCCCGCGAGGTAGTTGAGCGTCGAGCCGTAGAGATCGGCGCTGCCGCCGATGAGCAGGGGCGAGCCGGAGGCGAGCGGCTGGAGCACGGCCTGGCCCGCGGCGCGCGTGGCGAGCTTGGCGTCGGCCGCGAACGGCGGGATTTTTTCCAGGGAGTGCGCGGCGCCCGGGAATTGGCCGGCGGAGGCGAGCAGCGCGGCTTTGTCCGGATGGGCGGCAGCCCACGCGGCGCGGGTCTTTTGCCATTTCTTGTAAGTGCGGAGGCTGCGCTTCTTGTGCGCGGCGAAGTAGGCGCGCACGTCGTCGCTCACGAAAAAATGCTGGTCGGCGGGCAGGCCGAGGCCAAGGCGGGCGGCGTCGGCGAACTTCGCCCCACCCTCCCCGTGGGCCTTGGCGGTGCCGGCGACTTCGGGTATGCCGCGGCCGATCTGCGTGCGCGCGATGATGAGCTGCGGCTTGCCGCTCTTGGTTTTTTTGGCCTTGTTGATCGCCTTGAGGATGGCGGTCAGGTCGTGGCCGTCGGCGAGCGTCTGCACGTCCCAGCCGATGGCTTTGAAGCGCGCGCCGGCGTTCTCGCTCTGCGAACGGTCGGCCATGGCGTCGAGCGTGACGTCGTTGGAGTCGTAGATGAGGATGAGGTTGTCGAGACCCTGGTGGCCGGCAAAGGCCACGGCCTCCATCGCGACGCCTTCCTGCATGCAGCCGTCGCCGGCGAGGCAGATGACATGGTGGTCGAAGATCGTGTGCTCGGGGGTGTTGAACCGCGCGGCGGCCATCAGCCCCGACATCGCGAGGCCGACGGAGTTGGCGATACCCTGCCCCAGCGGACCCGTCGTGCACTCGACGCCGGGGGTCTCGTGAAACTCCGGATGCCCCGGCGTGATGCTGTGCAGCAAGCGGAAATTTTTCACGTCTTCCAGCGAGACGCCATAGCCGCTCAGGTGGAGCCAACTGTAGAGGAACATCGAGCCGTGGCCGGCGGAGAGCACGAAGCGGTCGCGGTTGAGCCAGCGCGGCTCGGCGGGATTCACAACGAGGGCGTGGCCGAAAAGGACGGCACCGATCTCGGCGCACCCGAGCGGCAGGCCGAGGTGGCCGGAGGAGCATTTGTGGACGGCGTCGATGGCCAGTCCGCGGGCTTGGTTGGCTGCCTTGGCGAGGATATCAGTCTGAAGCTTCATAAGGAAAGGCGCCCGCGGCGAGGGTTGAGGGGTAACGCGGCGAGCGAGAGCGCAGAGGGTGTAGGTCCGGCGGCGGGGTGCAAAGCCCAAATTTTTCGGGCAAAAAAAGTTTCGCCCAGATTTCGCGCGGCGAGAGAAACCGGGAGACGTCATCAAAGTCCGCCGGGCTATCCCGTAGCCACAGGCCCCCCTGCCTGCGGGGTTCGCGCATTAGTCTGACGCCTGATTGCGATGGGTAGGGCGAACCGTCCCGGTGAGCCGTGCTTCGACACGGAATCAGATCGGCTCACCCGGAGGGTTCGCCCTACCTGCAGTCCAATCGGCGAGCCTCAATAGACGAAGGCTGGGACTCGCGGGCCGCGCCAACAATCTCGCCCAAGAAAAAGGCGAGGTCAGTGACCTCGTCTTTCGGAAAACAGTTCAGCCCCGGTTCAGGCTTTGGCAGGCGCCTCGTAGCGCTTCACCTTCACGGCCATGGCGGCCTTGCCGGTGCGGCCGCGCAAGTAATAGAGGCGGGCGCGGCCCGGCTTCGAGTCCTTCTCGACCTCGATCTTTTCGATGTTCGGCGAATTGCGGGGGAACACGCGCTCGACGCCCTCGCCGTAGCTGATGCGGCGGACCGTGAAGTTCTCGTGGATGCCGGAGCCCTTGTGGGCAATCACGACGCCGGCAAAAACCTGGACGCGCTCTTTGTCGCCCTCGCGCACTTTCGTGTGCACGCGGACACCGTCGCCGACTTTGAACGGCGTGAGATTTGTTTTCACCTGGGCGGCGGTGATTTCGTTGATGATCGGGTTCATGGGCTGGTTATTTGAGTAAATCGGGCCGGACTTGCTGAGTTTTCTTCAATTGCTGCGCGTGCCGCCACTTTTCGATTTCGCCGTGGTTGCCCTGGAGGAGCACTTCCGGCGCGGACCTGCCGCGGTAAACGGCGGGACGCGTGTATTGAGGAAAGTCGAGCAACTTGCTGGTGAAACTTTCTGTCGTCAATGAATTTTCATCGCCGAGCACCCCGGGGATGAAACGGGCGAGCGCATCGATGACGACCGCGGCGGCAAGTGTGCCGTTGGTAAGCACATAATCGCCGATGCTGATCTCCTGATCGATCACGGAATCGCGGATGCGCTGGTCGATGCCCTCGTAATGGCCGCTCAAAAGCACGAGGTGCGGCTGCTGCGAGAGCTCTTTGGCGAGCGCGCTGGTGAACGGCACGCCGTCGGGCGTGAGGTAGATGCGGCGGCAACCCGGCGACTGCACTTGCTCGATGGCGGCGAAGACCGGCTCGCACTTCATCACCATGCCCGCCCCGCCGCCGAAGGGACGGTCGTCGGTCGTGCGGTGTTTGTCGGTCGCCCAGTCGCGGACGTTGTGCACGGCGACCTCGAGGAGTTTCGCCTCGCGCGCGCGGCCGATCATGCTTTCGGACAGAAAGCCGTCGAGCATGGCAGGGAAAAGCGTGAGGACGTCGATGCGCACGGAGTTGTCGTTAAACGCAGGTCCGAGGAACCCACCGTTGCCGTGTAGGGGCGCAGACTTGCTGCGCCCAAAACGTTCGTGCCCCGAGCGGGCGCAGCAAGACTGCGCCCCTACTTTCGATGCAGATATGGCTTGAGTGCATGTTATCCAGAGAGGCTCTAAACGCGGAGGGCGCGGAGCGCACGGAGAAAGATTTACACGAAGGTCGCGAAGATCGCCAAGAGTGGAAATGAAAAGGCCCCGGAATGATCCGAGGCCGGGTTCGCAGCAAACGCCTTCGCGTCCTTTGCGCTCTTGGTGTGAAAAATCAGGCCTTTGCCGTAGCGGCGGCGGCGCGTTTGGCGCGCTTGATCATCGAGTGCATGGTCGCGGTGGGCTTGGCGCCCTTCGAGACCCAGTAGTCGACGCGGTCGAGCTTGATCGTCATCGGATTGCCCTTGGCGCGCGGGTTGTAAGCGCCGATCTGCTCGACGGCGTCGCCGTCACGGCGGGAACGTTCCTCGGCCACGACGACGCGGAAATGCGGTTCGTTCTTGGTGCCGACGCGGGAAAGACGGATTTTCAGTGCCATTTGATGTGGAGGGATGCCTTGCTGGGAGCGATGTTCGGATTGGAAAAACCGAGGACATGACCCGCCCGCCGCGCGCCTGTCAAGTCCCGAGTCCTCCCGGGCGCAGAGTCGGGCAATTTAGGAGAGAAAAGCTGCTCCAACAGCACGTCTTCAGAAGGTAGAGCGGCTTGACCTCAAGACGCGTCCTGCTGCCGAGACAGCGCCGACGCACGGGAAACTCGGCGGTTGATTCGCAGTCACCTTTCCGCTTCGTTTCTCCCAATGACCTCACCTGGCAAAGCTCAACTCAGTTGAGGCGAATAACACTGATCGCCGGAATAGAACATGACCGCCTCGCACTACGAGATCTTTGCCGACTATCATCAGTTCTACCTCAAAGACGATGACCAGTCGTTCGGCGATTTGTCCGCCGCGTGGACAGAAGAAGCTACGGAGCGTTTACTTGCAGTTGCTCCTCACGTTATCGGCATCGGCACTGTGCGAAACATGATGGTCCCCGTTTCCGTTTCTATTCACGACTCGCGGCCGCAGATCAGAGAAGAAGAATGGGACCATATTACGGCAGCATCCCTGCAAATCGATACCGGCCGGATTGTGATCGCCGGCTGCACCGACTATTATCCTGATGCCGTCCGCCTTGAAGTCGCTCCGGGCGTTTATGAGGCGACCGTTTGCTATTCGAAGTTAGAGTCGCTGAGTGCAGACGGCCTCGAAGGCGAGGACTCTTACCACATACACATCTTCCCCGGCCGTGAGATTGCCCCGACAGTGCTGAAGAGCAGAAAGAAGGGCGAACAAGGCGGCACCGACAACTCCGGGGCTGCGCCCCTCCGCGTCTGACCTCAATTGATCGGCGGAAGAAATGCTCCGCTAGCCGTAAAGTCCAACTTCCCGCTCACATGGTATGGGCCAATCGCTCTTTGTGCGGCAGTTTGGTTTCTCGGCGCCTTCGTTTACTCTTACATGCGCGGCTTCATCTATGCTGGCGATAAGCCCCGCGGGAGTTGGAAGAAGATCACAAGAGAAGAAGACCCGAAGAAGTTTCGTCTCTGGTTGGGAGTGCTGGCCATGTTTTGCATCCTATTCACGGGTCTAGCAGTTTGGGGTTTCATCTCCCATCCCATCAGCTAGTGGTATCCCCCAGAAGCGCCGATCCAACGCCACAGCCAACGCTCACCACCCGTCCTTTTTCGATCATGACAACCCCGCTCCACCCTCCGTCCGCCGCTCTGGGTGAGCGCGGCTGAGCTCAATCGTTCGGCAAACAAGAGGGCCCTGAAAGAAGAGAACGAACGCGCGGTGGTGAGGAACGCCTTAAAGCGGTATCGATCGTCTACAGCGTGTTCCGGCGGGGTTTGAAGTAAGGCCGGCTGAACTTCGAGTTCAGACCTTACACCAAGATCGCAAAGTTCGCGAAGTTGGTTTTGCGGCAATGGTGTTGAACCTTGGCTATCTTTGCCGCCTTGGCGTGAAAAATCCGACTCCGCGTAGCGATGGGTATAAGGCCGGCTGACTCTCCATTGCCGCCGGGGCAGCGCGGGCGTTTCCAGTTGCTGGTTCAGAGCGGCCCACAGGGTCTTTTTTGCTTTGGAAAACTTGGAGCCGCGTCGCCCCCGGCGCGGACGATTCGTCGGAACGCGGCGAGGGCGCCGCGTCCCCAGCAGAAGTAGTCCAAAACCAATGACCTTGGTGAGACCCAAACTCGCTGGTGTTCCCGTTGACCACCCCTGTGCGGCGGGCGGCAGTTCGCTCCTTTTCCTCGACGCCGGCATCGGTCGGCCTGCCCGTCGTCGGCAAAATCCACGCTCTGCCCCGTCCTCGTCCGCTCCCGCAAAGCGGAGGCGCCGCCGTGCCGCCCGGCTTTCGCCGCGCCTTCTTCCTTCCCGTGCGAGCCCTGAGCGCCATCGCCGATCCGCCCGCCCGACGCCGAGTGTTTCGCGGCCTATAATCCGACGACCGGCCCGCGGTCCAGAGGCAAAACCGTTCCAGCCGTCGACGGGAGCGCGCTTGCGCGCGATCGCGGTGGCCTGAGTTGCGAGCAAGCTCGGTTCCGCACTTGGCTCCATGCCAGGGTTCACCCGCGCGCTCGGAAAATCCGTGGCCGGTTGGCGAGCAAAAATATTCCGCGGCCACTTGACTCTTGTCACTGGCGGCCGGGGCGGGAAACTCGCCGTCGCATGATTATCAAACCGAAGGTCCGGGGTTTTGTCTGCATCACGGCGCATCCCACCGGTTGCGCGGCGCATGTCCAGCAGCAGATCGACCATGTGAAAGCCAAAGGCCCCATTCAGGGCGGCCCGAAGCGCGCGCTCATCATCGGCGCCTCCACCGGCTACGGCCTCGGCTCGCGCATCGCCGCCGCGTTCGGCTCGCAATGCGCCACCCTCGGCGTGTTCTTCGAGCGCCCCTCCGAGGAAGGCCGCCCCGCCACGCCCGGCTGGTATAACTCCATCGCGTTCACCCGCGCCGCCCGCGCCGACGGTCTCTACGCCGGCAACGTCAACGGCGACGCGTTCTCCGACGACATCAAGCAGCAGACTCTCGCCATGCTCGCGCGCGACATGGGCCCGGTCGACCTCGTCGTCTACTCTCTCGCCTCGCCGCGCCGCACCCATCCGCGCACCGGCGTCGTGCACAAGTCCGCCCTCAAGCCCATCGGCGCGGCCTACACCAACAAAACGGTCGATACCGACAAGGGCATCGTCAGCACCGTCACAATCGAGCCGGCCGACGAACTCGAGGCCGCCGACACCGTCGCCGTCATGGGCGGCGAAGACTGGGAAATGTGGATGCAGGCGCTCGCCGACGCCCGGCTCCTCGCGCCCGGCGCCACCGCGATGGCCTACACCTACGTCGGCCCCTCGCACACGTGGCCCATCTACCGCGACGGCACCATCGGCCGCGCCAAGATCGACCTCGAGCGCGCCGCCCGCGCCATCGACGCCAAGCTCAAATCCCACGGCGGCCGCGCCTTCATCTCCGTCAACAAGGCGCTCGTCACGCAGGCCAGCTCCGCCATCCCCGTCGTGCCGCTCTACATTTCCATCCTCTACAAAATCATGAAGGCAAAAGGCCTTCACGAAGGCTGCGGCGAGCAGATGCAGCGCCTTTTCGCCACGCAGCTCTACAACGGCAACCGGCTCAACCTCGACCGCGACGGCCGCGCCCGCGTCGACGACTGGGAGATGCGCGCCGACGTGCAGCAGGAAGTCGCCGACCTCTGGCCGCTCGTCACCACCGAAAATCTCGCCGCCCTCACCGACATCGCCGGCTACCGCGCCGAGTTCCTGAAGCTCTTCGGTTTCGGCCTCCCCGGCGTGGACTACGAAGCCGAGGTCGAGCCGCACCTCCCGCTCACCTGAGCGGGAAACTCCAACCGCCAAGCTCCAAAGAAACTCCGCGGCTCATCACCGGGCCATTTTTTCCGGAATTTGGTGACTTGGAAATTCACTGGAGCTTGGAGGTTGGAGCCTGGAGGTTTGCTCAAAAATGCGCACCGTCATCCAGCGTGTCTCCTCGGCCAGCGTGACCATCGACGCGCGGGTCGCCGGGCAGATTGAGCGCGGTCTGCTGGTCTTCGTCGGCGTCGAAGCCGCCGACACCGCCGCTGACGGCGAGTGGCTCGCGCAGAAGATCGCGCAGCTCCGCATCTTTGCCGACGCCGAGAGTCAAATGAACCGCTCGGTCGCGGATATCGCCGGAGGCATTCTGCTCATCAGCCAGTTCACGCTACACGCCAGCACGCGAAAGGGCGCGCGCCCGTCGTTCAACGCCGCCGCGCGCCCCGAGCATGCGCGCCCACTCTACGAGCAGTTCATCGCGCAACTCTCTGCCGCGCTCGGCCGCCCCGTGCAGACCGGCGAGTTCGGCGCGAACATGATGGTCGCCCTCGTCAACGACGGCCCGGTCACACTCGTGATCGACTCAAAGGCTCGTGACTAGTTTCTGCCGAACTGTAGGAGGGGCTTTGTGCCCCGATCCAGCACGAGCCATCGCGGCAAAAAGCCGCTCCTACAGTTAACGCAGTCGATGTTGGAGCTTGGAGCTTTGGCCTCTTGAGACTTACTTCCTTCCCATGCCGCACCGCCGTCTCTCCCTGCTGCTCGCGCTCCTCACTGTCCGCGCACTCGGGGCCGAGCCCGCCGAGGATTCCAACCTGCGATACTTCCGCGACCTGGCGGAGACGCGCAACTACACGCTGGGCCGGCCGGTCGCGCCCAAACTCACGCCCGACGGCGCCTCGGTGATTTTTCTCCGCGCGAGCCCGCGCAGCCCCGTGCTGCGCCTCTACGAGTTCACCGTCGCCAGCGCCACTGAGCGCGAACTGCTTTCGCCCGAGCAACTCCTCGGCGGGACCGAGGAGCAGATCAGCGCCGAGGAGAAAGCCCGCCGCGAACGTCAGCGTCAGAGCCTGAAAGGTTTCACGGCGTTCGAACTCGCGAAAGACGGCTCGCGCCTGCTCGTGTCGCTCTCGGGCAAACTTTTCCTCGTGAATCGGAGCGACCTGAAGTTCACCGAGCTGCCCGGGCAGAATTGGATCGATCCGCGCCTCTCGCCCGACGGCAGATTCGTCGCCGCGGTGCAGGACCGCGAACTCCACCTGATCGACCTGGCCACGCTCCGCACGACACCCCTCACCACCGGCGCGACCGCGACCGTCTCGCACGGCACGTCGGAGTTTGTCGCGCAGGAAGAGATGAAACGCGACCGCGGCTACTGGTGGTCGCCCGACTCGGCGACGCTGCTCTACCAGGAGACCGACGAAGCCGGCGTCGCCACCCGCTACGTCGCCAACGCGCTCGACCCCGAAGAGGTGCCCGCGAAATTCGCCTACCCGAAAGCCGGGTCGCCCAACGCCAAGGTGCGGCTCGGGCTATTCTCGCGCCACGGCGGCGCGACGCGCTGGGTGTCGTGGGAGGCCGCGAAGTATCCCTACCTCGCCCGCGTTTCTTGGGACAGCGAAAAGGCTCCCCTCACCTGCCTCGTGCAAAACCGCGAACAGACCGAGCAACTGCTCCTCGCCATCGATCCCGCCAGCGGCACCACCCGCGAACTCCTCCGTGAGACCGACTCCGCGTGGCTCAACCTCGACGACGAGTCGGAAACCCCGCTGTGGTCCGCCGACGGCAGAACTTTTCTTTGGACCACCGAGAAGCGCGGCAGTTTTCAAGTCGAACTGCACGAGGCAGACGGCCGCCTCATCCGCGAGATTACCCCGATCACCTTCGCTTACCGTGGACTCGTCGGGTTCGACGAGGCGTTGCAGTCCGTCATCGTGCGCGGCAGCCACGACCCGCGCGAAGTCCACCTCTGGCGATTCCCGCTCGCCGGCGGCCCGGGCCAGGCCATGACGCACGACCGCGGCCATCACGCGGCCACCTTCGACAAAGCCTCCGGCCGCCTCGTGCATACGCTCGACCTTTTCAGCGGCCGTTACGGCGTCGAGGTCATGACGACCGACGGCAAAGTGCTCGCGCAGCTCAAGGTCACCGCGGAGACGCCCCCGCGCTGGCCCACCACCGAGCTCACCCAGGCAAGGAGTCTGCCCGCTTTCGACGCCGCCCTCACGCGACCGCACGACTTTGTCGCCGGCGAAAAATATCCCGTCATCCTGCAGGTTTACGCCGGCCCGACCTCGAAGACCGTCAACGCCGTCATCCGCAGTTATCTCCCCGACCAGTGGATGGCCGACCAAGGCTACATCGTTGTCCGCCTCGACGGCCGCGGCACCCCGTGGAAAGGCCGCGACTGGGAACGCGTCATCAAAGGCAACTTCATCGACATCGCGCTCAACGATCAGGTCGCCGGCCTCCAGGCGCTCGCCGGGCAATTCCCCGAGCTCGACCTCGCGCGCGTCGGCGTCACGGGCTGGTCGTTCGGCGGCTATTTCAGCGCGATGGCCGCCATCCGCCGTCCCGATATTTTTCGGGCCGGCGTCGCCGGCGCGCCCGTCGTCACCTGGGAGAACTACGACACACACTACACCGAGCGCTACCTCGGCACGCCGCAGGCGAACCCCGAGGCCTATCGCGTCAGCAACGTCACCACCTATGCGGGCGAACTCCGCCGCCCGCTGCTGCTCGTGCACGGCATCACCGACGACAACGTTTACTTCCAGCACACGCTGCAGCTCGCCGACGCACTCTTCCTGGCGGGCAAACCCTACGAGCTGCTCCCGATGCTCGGCACGCACATGATCACCGACCCGCTCGTGAAACTCGGCCAACAGCAGCGCATCATCGAGTTCTTCAACCTGAACCTGAAGGGCACGCCGTAGGTTTCCTTACGGGTAGTCGTTGAACGGTATGCCGACAGTCCAGACTCAAGGGTGGGATCTCTTCCGGACTACGATTGCGCGGAGCACCATTGAGACGCTGCGCCATTCTGTTTTCGCTGGCTGACGAGCGGGTTCACGCTGCCTCTTGGATGAGACATTAGTGGGTGAGACTGCGATCGCCCTGCGCGGCGAGCTAGTGTTCGCGGGCTACCTGCCGCCGGTAGCGCGCGCGGTGCAGGCCATAGCCTTCGACAAGACGCCGGACACGAATTGGAAAGTCACTTGGCATCAGGACTTGATGTTTCCCTTTCAACGGAGAGTCCGAAGCGATGAGTTTATCTTACCCTCGGTGAAACACGGCGTCGATTACGCCCGGCCTCCGCGCGACGTTCTCGACAATCTGCTGGCAGTGCGACTGCACCTAGACGACTGCGATGAGACAAACGGACCACTTCGCGTTTCCCCTGGAACGCATCTGCTGGGGATCATTCCGAGCGCAGAAATCGGCACTACAGTGAGCAAGCATGGTGAAACATCCTGCATCGCGCGAACTGGTGACGCAGTGCTTCTGCGGCCACTGCTGCTCCACGCGTCTTCCCAAGCTTCGGCGCCAAAGCATCGTCGCGTGATTCACTTCGTCTATCACAGTGGTGATTCGATTGCAGAACGCTGGCATCGTTCCCTCTGAATTTTTCGCCCGTGCGCTGCTCCTATCCCCCCGACTACTGTCTCCCGACGCCGGAGGAGCACCTGTTCCCGATAGACAGGTATTGGCGCACGGAGGCGCTCGTGCGGGCGGAGTGGGCGGCTTGCGGATCAGGCTGATCGAGCCGGCCCCGATGGAGCTGGCACAGCGCGTGCACGCCACGGAATTCATCGAGCACATCCACGCCGGCACGCTGCCCGCCCCCGGTCGTCGTGAGACTCGGACCGCCGACCGGTGAGCGGCTGCTGACGCGCCGCCAGCTCGGCAGCGCCGACGCCACCGCGGGTCGGCCCGTCGCTGCGGCACCGCGCGGAATCCGGGGTTCTATTTTCCCGCCCCGGCCCGTCTCCCGCGGCGCCGCGACCGTCCGCAATTTTTCCCCACGGATTTCTCGGACCGATCCGGATGCAATCTCCGTCGCCGAGCATCCGTGCCTTGATCTGTCCTGATCCGTGGAATCCGTGGTCAAACAAATCCCCCGCCGTCGCCACTGCCCCCGCCACGCGGGCCGCAGCAAAAATAATTCCGCGCGAGTAGCGGGCTGCGCCGCCGAGATTGTCATCGAGTGCAGCGGGCCACGCACCCCACCACGCCATGACTCCAACCTTTCTTCTCCTCCGGCGCGGCACGCGCCTCGCCGCCCTCGCGCTGCTCGCCAACACCGCCTTCGCCCAGACCGCCGTCTGGATTGCCCCGGGCAATCTCACGACCATCGGCGACTGGAACAACCCGGCCAACTGGAGCACCGGCACCGTGCCGTCCGGTTCCAGCTACGCGGTCGTCATCAACCAGCTGACCCCCGCCGTCCGCAGTGCCTCGAACGGTCTCTATGTCAATGCGCCCGGCCAGCCCGTCGCCTCGGTGATCGGCGGCGCGCTGCCAGTGATCACCGGGTCGCTCACTCTCGGGCAGCTCCGTTTTGACGTGCCCACGGCGACTCCGCCCAATCACGGTGCTGTCTATATCGGTTCGCCTCTTGACGGCACGCCGGCCTCGGTGCTGCTGGACAGCGCCGGACTCGGTGCCAGTTCGCTCATCGACGTCAATATCACCTCCGGGAGCTCGCTGATCTTCTCCAATCGCGGGTCCCTCTCTTCCGGCGGCACCGTCTTCCTCGGGGAAACCACCGCCTCCGTCTCGAGCCCGGCCCGGCTCACCTTTCGGGATGACACCGCGATCTCGACCGACAACCGGCGCATCATCGTGCAAGGAGTCGGCCCGGCCATCGTCGCGTTCTCCGACCGCACCACCGCCGGCAACGGCGATTTCTTCCTGGCATCGAACTCCACCGTCGAGTTCCACAACACGGCCAACGCGGGCTCAGCCTTGATCCAGGTCGAGAGCGACAGTCTCGTCTTGTTCGACGGCAACAGCACGGCCGCCTCCGCCACCATCAAACTCGTCGGCAGCGGCCCGCCCAACGCCAGACCCATCGTCCGCTGGGCTGGCCAAAGTTCGCTCGGCCGGGCCACCGTCACCGGCTCGGCACTTTACGGCGCAGTCGAGATCGTCGACCAAGCCGTCGCCGACGGCAACAACCTCACCGCCCGGCTTCTCGATATCTCCGGCGCCTCCACCGGCACTGGCGCCACCGGCCGGCTGCGCGCGACCACCTCCACGCTCGCGCCCTCTTCGGTCGGCGCCGCGGACGTGCGCACCGTCATCCTCGGCAATGTCGACGTGCAGGATCTGCTCCTCGGTTCCAACACGCTCCAGCTCACCGGCGGTTCACTCCGCAATATCCGCGACACTGGCGGCGCCTATCTCTCGGCCGCGGGTGAAAACCTCACCGGTGGCGGCCTGGTGAAATTTGGCTCCGGGACACTGCAATTGAGTTCGAACTTTGGCGACCCCAGTTACGCCGTGCCGCTGCGAGTCGAGGGCGGACGCGTCGAGGCCGGTGGCCGCGTCATCGGCTCGACCGCCATCGAGGCAGCCGGCACGCTCAACCTGTTTGCCGATGTCGCCGGGACGCTCGTGAATCGCGGCACGTTCCTGCTACCCGCGGCCTTCACGCGTTCGGTTGCGGGTAGCTTCGAGCAGACTTCCGGCGGAACCTTCCAATGTTTGGCTCTGCTCAATCAGCAGCCGCAACTGAAAATTGCCGGGACCGCGACGCTGGCAGGCACTCTCCAGATCACCGGTCCGAGTTCTACCTTCAATTCCTCATCACGCTTCCCGAGCACAAATCAACTTCTCGCTGCCAGCACCATCACCGGAACATTCGACCACATCATCCTGCTCAGCGCGCCGCGATTCACCGCCTCGGTGCGCTACCAATCGAACGCTGTGCTCATCGACTCCAGCGTGCGGCCCTATTCAGATTTCGCGACCACCCCCGCTGGCCGCGCCGTCGCGCAGAGTCTCGACCGCATCGACAGGACGAATACGATCTTCGCCTTGCGCCAGTTGGCGTCTCGGTTGAATAGCCTCTCCTCGGCGGCCGACCTCACCACCGCCATCGAGGCGCTGGCCCCCGACCGTTACGGCGCGCTGGTCAACGACGCGCTCCACTCCGCCTCCGCGCTGCGGAGTTCCCTCAACCAGCAGTTCGCGGCCGCGCGCGAGCCCGGTGCCCGCGGTTTCGCAACCTTCTTCGAGGGCGGCGCTCGGCGCAGCCGCTTCGACGCGCTGCCGGGCCTGCCCGAGGCGCTCAGCCGCGCCAACCGCGCCACGGCCGGTGTCATCTGGAGCAACGCCTCCTTCGACTGGGGCGCTTTCGCCAGCAAAGAGGACACCCGTCTCGAGTTCGACGCACGCGGCAGCCGCGCCGGTATCAAGACGCTTACGCCGGGCGCGATGGTGCAGTTCCGCCGTGGAGCTTACTATTTCAATGTCGGCGCCGCATTCAGCCGGACCGACCACGATCTCCGCCGCCTCATCCCCAGTCCCGGCGGGGTCGACGCAATTGCGTCGGCCACGTCCGCCGGCCGGCGCACGGATTGGTCCGCAGAGGCCGGCTGGGTGTTTAAGCCGGGACGCTGGCAGGTAACGCCCCACGCCGGCGTCCGGGATTCACGGTGGCGGATCGATGACTTCACCGAAGCGATCGGCGGCGTTGTGAACGACCGCGGCGCCGAGATGACCTTCACCAACTGGCGGCAGCACGCGCGGCAGGTGCTCGGCGGCCTCGACGTAGGCGCTGTCTTCCTCGGCGGCCGGCTCACCGCCCGCGCCGGCGTGACATGGCGGCGCGAATCGGGCTCGGACCGTTCGTTCAACGCGCGGTTCATCGCCACGACCGGCTCCGACAGCTACACGTCTCCCGGCCGGCCTGCTGATCGCAACCTCCGGGAGGCCAGCTTGGGCCTTGTGTGGCGCATCGCCCGCCCGGTCGAGTTCAGCGTGCGCGCCGCCGCCGCATCGGGCGACCACTCGCACGTCACCTCCGACCTCTCCGCCGGCGTGCGCTGGGATTTCTGACCCTTCCCCGGATTCCGCCGACGCCACCGCGTGTCGGCCCGTCGCTGCGGCACCGCGCGGAATCCGGGGTTCTATTTTCCCGCCCCGGCCCGTCTCCCCTCCGCGCCGCGACCGTCATTTTCACCACAGATTTCTCGGACCGACCCGGATGCAATCTCCGTCGCCGGCAATCCGTGCCTTGTTCCGTCCTGACCCGTGGAATCCGTGGTCAAACAAAACTCTCTCCGTTA
>JACQFT010000191.1 GCA_016199925.1 Opitutia bacterium
CCACGGTTGCCCCACAGCTTTCCAGTTTGGTTTCGCAAGCGTGGGCCAGCGCGCTTGCGCGCGCGGCGTGGCACGCGTAAGCGCGCTGACCCACGGGGGACCATTTTTGCGCGCGCAAACCGGAAAGCCCTGCCCCCTCGCCAGCTCGGAGAACCTCCGCACTTGCCGCAGCCCCCCCACTCCGCTCTTCTCCCGTGCGGCCCACCACCCTTCCACCCGCGCCATGTCTCCGCCTCCCCGGCCCCACCTCATCCCCACCCTCTCCCGCGAGGAGATGAGATCCCGCGCTCTCGCCTTCGCCCGGCGCTGGGCCGGCCCGCAGCGCGAAGAAGCCGAGGCCCAGACCTTCCTCGACGAGTTCTTCCAGATTTTCGGCCGCGACCGCCGCAACGTCGATGCCGCGTTCGAGCACCGCGTGGAACGCGAAGCCCGCGGCGAAGGCCGCCTCGATCTCTTCTGGCCGGGCAAGCTCGTCGTCGAGATGAAATCTACCGGCAAAGATCTTTCCGCCGCCACGAACGGGGCCGCCCGCCAGGCCTTCGACTACCTCGAGCACGTGGACCCCGAGGCCCGCCCGCGCTGGGTGCTCGTCTCCGACTTCGCGCACTTCGTCCTCTACGATCTCGGCGAAGACGTGCACGACTACCTCAAGGGCCTCGCCGCTGCGCACCAGCCCAAACCATCGCTCGTCGCCCAGTTTCCGCTCGGCGATCTGCCCGACAAGCTCCGGCACTTCGCCTTCATCCGCGACGAAGAGCAGGCGCTCTTCCAGACCCAGCCCGAGGTCAATCTCAAGGCCGTCGCCCTCCTCGGCGACCTGCACGACGAACTGAAAAAATCCGGCTACACCGGCCATCAGCTCGAACGGTTCCTCGTCCGCGCGCTTTTCTGCCTCTTCGCCGAGGACACCGACATCTTTGGCTGGAACACCTTCACCCGTTTCGTCGAGGGCGCGAGAAAAGCCGGCTCCGACCTCGGCCCGCGCCTTGCCCAGCTCTTCCAAGTCCTCGATCAGGACACTCCCGCACGCTCCACCAAACTCACCGACGAGTTCACCGCCTTCCCCTACGTCAACGGCGGGCTCTTCGCCGAGCGGCTCGACATCGCCGCCACGACCGCCGACCACCGCGCCGCGCTCCTCGCGTGCTGCCGCTTCGACTGGAGCCGCATCTCGCCCGGCGTCTTCGGCTCCCTCTTCCAGGGCGTGATGGACAAGAAAGAGCGCCGCGCCAAGGGCGCGCACTACACCTCCGAGGAAAACATCCGTCGCGTCATCGACCCGCTCTTCCTCGACGAGCTCAAGGCCCGCTTCGCCAAACTGCGCGACGGCGCCGCCAAGAAAAAAGCCCTCGAACAATTTCATCTTGAACTCGCCTCGCTCCGTTTTCTCGACCCGGCGTGCGGTTGCGGCAACTTCCTCGTCGTCGCCTACCGCGAGCTGCGCGCCCTCGAACTCGAGCTCCTCCGCGCCCAATACGGCGGCCAGTTGCCGCTCGGCCTCGAGGTCGGCGACCTCGCCCGCGTCAACGTCGACCAATTCTACGGCATCGAGCTGGAGGAGTTCCCCGCGCTGATCGCCGAGACGGCGCTGTGGCTCACCGACCACCAGGTGAACATGGCTTTCTCGAAAGCCTTCGGCCGTCACTTCGCCCGCATCCCGCTCAAGAAGTCGCCCACGATCAGACAGGGCAACGCGCTCCGCCTCGACTGGCGCGATATTCTCCCGCCCCGGCGATGCAGCCACGTCCTCGGCAACCCGCCCTTCGTCGGCAGCAAGTTCATGTCTGCCGAGCAGTCTGCCGACATGGAGCAAGTCGGGGGAAGCATTCGGAGCTTTGGTGTCCTCGACTACGTGGCTGCATGGTATGTGAAGGCGGCGGACTACATCCGCGGCACAGGCATCCGCTGCGCCTTTGTCTCCACCAACAGCATTACTCAAGGCGAGCAGGTGAGCGTCCTGTGGTCATATCTCTTCCGCCAGCGCCTGAAGATCCATTTCGCCCATCGCACTTTCGTCTGGCACAACGAAGCCGGCGGCAAGGCGCACGTCCATGTCGTCGTCATCGGTTTCGCCGCCTACGACGCCACGCTGAAGCAACTCTTCGACTACGGCGCTGACGGCATGCAGTCAGCCAGCAGCGGCACAGCAAACGTCAATCCCTATTTGATTGTTGGAAACGATACACTCGTTAGCGCCCGCTCAACGCCACTGTCCGCCGTTCCTCCCATCGACAACGGCAGTATTCCGGCCGACGGCGGACACCTCATCTTGGAACCTGCCGTCAAGTCGGCCTTGGTTGCTGCGGAGCCAGCAGCCGCGAAGTGGTTGCGGCCGTATCTCGGAGCCGAGGGCTTTATCCACAATCGATTCCGCTATTGCCTTTGGCTTGTCGATTGCCCGCCTAACGAACTCCGTCGAATGCCGCATGTGATGTCCCGTGTCGCGTCGGTGAGAGCAATGCGCCTTGCGAGTGAAAAGGCAGCGACGCGAAAGAAGGCTGCCACGCCCACTCTCTTCACCGAGAACCGTCAGCCGAAGAAGGGGCACTACCTCGCCTTGCCGCGAACTTCGTCCGAAAATCGCTGCTATATCCCAATTGGGTTCTTGTCTGCCGAAATCATCGCGGCAAACGACCTTCAGATCATACCCGATGCGACGCCCTTCGTTTTCGGAGTCGTGACGAGCGCGATGCACAGGGCGTGGACAAACATCACTTCTGGTCGGCTGAAGAGCGACATTCGTTATTCGGTAAAGCTCACCTACAACACCTACCCCTGGCCCGATCCGACCTACCCGCAGCGCACCGCCATCGAAGCCGCCGCGCGAGCCGTGCTCGACGCGCGCGCCCCGCACCTC
Organism: Opitutia bacterium; assembly: GCA_016199925.1. Lineage (GTDB taxonomy): Bacteria > Verrucomicrobiota > Verrucomicrobiia > Opitutales > Opitutaceae > JACQFT01. The sequence continues at coordinate 2,858 of JACQFT010000191.1, forward strand.
GCCCGCGGCGCCAGCCTCGCCGATCTCTACGATCCGCTCGCCATGCCCGCCGCCTTGTTGAAGGCGCACCAGGCCCTCGACCGCGCGGTGGACAAGAGCTACCGCACCGCCGTCTTCACGAGCGACCGCGAACGCGTCGAATTTCTCTTCGCCCGTTACGAGCAGTTGGTCGCCCCGCTCGCCCCGGCCGCCCCGCCCAGGCGCCGGCAGAAAAAACTCGCTGCCGCCACTTCCTTTACCCCCCTCACCCCCGCCGAGTTCGAAGCCCGCGACATCGACTTCGGCGTGAAGGAAGACCCGCCCGCGCCATGACCCGGCACTTAAATCTATCAGCCTAGAGAAAGCAGTTGAAACCACGGATTTCACGGATGACACGGGTTATCAATCCACTCCGGGTTATTGGCCACTCACCCGTTGGGCGCGCGGGTTAAAACAGCTGTTTCCGGGCAAATTTCTGTATCCGTGCGATCGGTGAAATCCGTGGCTATTCCCTGTGGGTCCGATACCCCGTTCTGCTGGCCAGCAGAATGCTTCGGCTTGGTTGGATGGCTGTGGGAGCGTGCTTGCATGCGACGTTTGGCGGGCGAGTCGCGACCAAGGTCGCTCCCACAAGGTCGGAGAGAAGCTGTCTTGACGAAATGCCTCGGGCCTTGCCCGAGGATCTTAACTTTGAACTGCTGAGATTAGGATCAGTTGCCTCGCTCGTGGAGCCACCCGCCGGCAAAACCCTCCGCCCTCGCGCCGGGCACCACGCCTTGCCGCCCGCAAGTCGCAATGAAGCGGAGCGGGCGTCGTCGCCGTTCAGGCCGGCTCTTAAATCGTGCTCCGCCAGCAGCTCGAGGTGAGCTGCCATATCTCGTCGGCCGTCTCGGCGTCGAGTTTTTCCCGGCGGAGAAGACGTTTCACATTGTGGAGAAACCTCGTGGGGCGATCACTCCGCGCGCAAGGCGATCATCGGGTCCACCTTGGCCGCGCGCCGCGCGGGCAGCCAGCAGGCGAAGGCGGCGATCGCCAGCAGGAGTCCGCCCACGCCGGCGAACGTCACCGGGTCGAGCGGGCTCAGGCCAAAGATCGCGCCCTGCAGCACGCGGCTGCCAGCGGCGGCCAGCAAGCCGCCGGCCCCCAGCCCGACCGCGACCACCCGCACGCCGTCGGCCACGATCTGCCGCTGCACCCGACCGGGCCCGGCACCCAAGGCCATCCGCACCCCGATCTCCTGTGTGCGCTGGTTGACGACGTAGGCGATCACGCCGTAAAGCCCGACCGCAACCAGCAAAGTGGTCAGCAAGCCCAGCGCGCCCATCAGTGCGGCGGCGAGTTGGGCCGGTCCCAGCGTCTGCCCGATGATTTCCTCCATCGGCCGGAGGGAGACGGCCACGCGGGGATCGAAGGTGGTGGCCGTTTCACCCACGGTCCTGGCGAGGCTGCGCCAGTCCACTTCCGTGCGGATCACCACGGCGAGCGCGGTTTCGCCCTGCGGAGTTGTCGGCAGGTAATAGAACGGTCCGTCGGCCCGGCCCGGCAGGAGGCTGTTCGTGTCGCGCGCCACTCCGATGATCTCATGAGCATGCCCCGCATGGTCCGAAAAGCGCCGGCCGACCGGGTCAAGGCCCGCCCAGAAACGGTTCGCCATAGTCTGGCTGACCACCGCCACCCGCGCCACCCCGCGTTGATCGGCCGCGACGAACCCGCGGCCCCGCACGAGGGAAATATCCAACGCGGCAAAGTAGCCGGGCGAGACAAGGTTGCAGTTCGCCTCGACCGGTTTCCCGTCGGCATCGGTGTCCGGTCTGACCAGGTCGCCTCTGGCTCCGAGCAGCGGCACCTGTGCGGCCAAGCCCACCGCCTTTACGCCCGGGAGCGCCGCGAGGCGGTCGGCGAGCTGGACGTAGTAGGCCGACGCGCGCGCGGCCGCGTAACCGCCAGCCGCGGGATCGGCGGACAGCACGAGGACATTTTTGCGGGCGAAGCCCAAATCGGAAGTCATCGCGCGTTGAAGTCCCCTCACGAGCAGCCCGGCGGCGATCAGCAGGACACAGGAGACGGCCACCTGCACGATCACCAGCAGGTGGCGCAAACGGGTTCCGCCCACGCGGTCACCCAGCCGCGCGCCCGAGGCCGAGAGCACCGAGAGCAGATCGACGCGCGTCGCTTGCAGCGCCGGCAGCAAGCCGAGGATGAATCCCGCTGCGACAGAAACCGCGGCACAATAGGCGGCCACCGCCCAGTCCGGGGTCAGGTCCAGGTTCAGCGCCGGTCCGGGAATGATCGCCGGGAGCAGGCGGGCGCACAGGGCCGTGAGCGCGAGACCGGCGAGGCCGGCGCCGCCCGCCAGCAACAGGCTCTCGGTGAGCAACTGGCGGATGAGGCGGCCGCGGCTCGCGCCGAGGGCCAGGCGCACGCCGATCTCGCGGCGCCGCACGGCGGCGCGCGCCAGCAGGAGGTTCGAGACATTGGCGCACACGACCACCAGCACCAATCCCACCATCGACAGCGCCACGGCGGCGATCGGCAACCCGCGGCTGCGTTCCTCCGGGCTGTTGAGAAAGGCCGCGGACCTGACGTCCACCCGGATTTTGCGTTGCGGGAAATCCGTGAGGGTCGTGTCCGTCTCCGCCTGGCTGCCGATCAAACTGAGCACCTGGCCGGCCTGCGCCAGCGCCACCCCGGGCCGCAGGCGGCCGAGCACGCGCAGCCAGCTCAGATCCCGGGCGCGCAACCGATCCGACCCGGTGAGCAATTGCCCGCGCATGGCCAGCGGCACCCACAAATCCGGCACCTCCAGATCCACCCCGCGGAAGTCCGGGGCGGCCACGCCCAGGATGGTGAACGGCTGCCCGTTCAGGGCCAGCGTGTGGCCCACCACGTCGCGGTCGCCGCCAAACTGCCGCCGCCAGTAATCGTAGCCGAGCACTACAAACGCACACGCCCCGGGCACCTCGCATTCCGGGGCGGTCCACAACCGCCCGACTTCGGCGGTCGCGCCGAGCACCGCAAAATAGTTCCCGGTGGCCAGGACGCTGCGAACTCCGGCCGCCGCCACCCCGCCTTGCGTGAGCGTCGTGTCCTCAAAGGCGAGCAGGTCAACCGCGCCGGCGCCGCGATCGCGGTAGTTGAGGTATTCGGGATAAGAGACGCGATAAACGCCGCCTTCGACATAGCGCGTGCCGTTCCCGGAAATTCCCTGGTGCAGGTTTACGAGGCCCGCCGGATCCCTGACCGGCAAGGGCCGCCAGGCCACGGCTCGCAGCACGCTGAAGATGCCCGCGTTGGCCCCGATGCCCAGCGCCAGGGTGAGCACAACAACTGCGGTGAAGCCCGGGCTCTTCCGCAGCGAACGCGCCGCGTAACGCAGGTCCTGCCGGAAATGTTCCAACCACAACCACCCGCGCGCCTCCCGCCCCCGCTCCTGGAGACTCGCCACGTTGCCGAACTGCCGCAGGGCCGCGTCGCGCGCCTCGGCGGGCGCCAGGCCCGCGCGGCGGTTCGCCTCCTCCTGCAATTCGAGGTGGTGCCGCATCTCCGCCGCCATTTCGGCTTCGAGTTGTCCCTTGCGGAACAGGGCGTGGATTTTTCGAAGCAGTTTCATTCGCGAAAAACTTTCTCTTTCCTCTTTCTCGTTCTCTTTCGTCAGGATCGCTGGGGGTTCGTAGGGAGAAAGATAAAGAGAAAGAGGAAGAGAAAGATACGGATATCTATTCGGCCCGGAGCGCCACGATTGGATCGACTCTGGCCGCGCGCCTCGCGGGCAACCAGCACGCCGCGACGGAGACGGCCGCGATCACCACTGTCGCCACGGCGAAAGTCAACGGGTCCGCCGGGCTCACGCCGATCAGCACGCTGCGCAACAGGCGCGCCACCCCGAACGCCAGCACCAGCCCGGCCGCGAGCCCGCCGGTCGCGAGACGCATGCCGTGGCCCACGACCAGCGAGAGCACCGACCGCGCTGAGCCGCCGACGGCCAAGCGAATCCCGATTTCCCGCGTGCGGCGTTGGACATCCTGCGCCAGCGCGGCGGAGAGCCCGACCATCGCCAAAAGCAACGCCGCGCCGCTGCAGAAGACCGCCAGCGAGCCAACCGCCCGATGCCGCCACAGTGTGCGTTCGCGCGCCGCCGCCAGCGTTGTGACTTGGAACAACGGCAGATCGCCGTCCAGTGCGCCCAGTGCCGCCCGGATCGACGGCAGCAGTTCGCCGGGGTCCCCGGCCGTGGCGGCCAACACACTCATCGCGGTGGCCGGGCGCTGGCCGACCGGCAGGTAATACATCGGTCGCGCCTCGTCGGGATGGCTGGACGACCGCAACCGCAGGTCCTCGCTCACGACGCCGATGACGAGCAGCGGCACCCGATCGTCGCCGGCGACGCGCAGCAATTGCCCGAGCGGTTCCCGGTCCGGCCACAGCAAACCGGCCAGGACCCGGTTGACGATCACGGTCGGCGGCTCGCTCGGACCCTCCCGGCCGGAAAAGTCCCGGCCGCGCAACAGCGCCAAGCCCACGGTATCGAAATAGCCGTCGGCAACTACGTTGGCGTTGCAACTGAGCGCGCCGGCCGCGTCGAGGTCGCCGCCATAGACCGGGCCCGTGCTCATCGAGCCGTCGGCGAACGGCGGGATCGCCGCGAGCGCGGCGCGTTCCACGCCGGGAAGTCGGCGGACGGCTTCCAGCCACCGCACGAACAACTGGCGCCCCTGCACGTCGGCATAGCCGTTCAAGCGCGGCTCCACGCGCGCCATGAGCAGGCCCGCAGTCTTGCCCGCCGGATCGGCGGCTTCGGCGCGCACCAGGCTTCGCGCAAGCAATCCCGCACAGATCACCAACACCACGCTCACCGCGACCTGCGCCACCACCAAGGCGGAGCGCAGCCGCGACCGGCGACTCGTTTGAGCGCCCTCACCAGTCTGGAGGGCCGGCAGCACGTTGACCTGCAATCCCTGCCACGCAGGAATCAGGCCGATCGCCAAAGCCGTCAACGCCGCCAGCCCCGCCGCTGCGCCCGCCATCCGCCCGCCGAACACCAGGTCCACCGTCAGCGGGTCGCCGAAGTCGCCCGGAATCTGCCCGACCAACCAGGCGGCGGCGGTGTTGGCGCCGAGAATCCCGAGGCCCGCGGCCACCGTCGCCACGATCAACCCCTCCGCGACCATCTGCCGGACCAACCGGCCGCGCGAAGCCCCCAGCGCCAACCGCACCGCCGTCTCGCGTCGGCGGGCGAGCGCGCGGGCCAAAAACAGGTTCGCCGCATTGAGGGTCACCGCGCCCAGCACGAGCAACGTGATCGCCAGCAGAATCGAAAAGAACGCGTAGGGCCCGGTTCGGTTCACGGTCGGGAAGGGACCATACTCGACGAGACGGTGCGACCACGCGAGGCGCTCGCCCGGGGCGGGCGCAGGCTGCAGCGCCCGCGCGAGCGCGTTCAGATGTTCCTGCGCCTGCTCCACCGTCACCCCCGGAGCCAATTTGCCGACGAGCCGCCGGAGCCAACGGTTGCCGGGGTCGCTCAAGGCGCGGGGTTCCGCCGGGAACAGCGTCTCGCGCATCTGAAGGGGGACCCAAATATCGTGCGCGTTCGGCAGTTGCAGCGCCCGGAAGCCGCGCTCGGCCACCCCGACGATTGTGCAAGCGTGGCCGTTGAGCGACACCGTGCGGCCGATGACCGCCGGATCGCCCTGCCAGCGCTCCTGCCACAAGCGAAAACTGATCACGACAACCGGGTTTCGGCCCGCTCCTTCGTCCTCTTCGGGCAGAAACGCCCGCCCCGCCGCCATCCGCACGCCGGCCGTCGTGAAATAATTGGCCGACACCAACTCGCCCAGCACCCGGTCGGTGCGGTTCTCGCTCGCGAGCCCGAACTCGGCCTCGGCGAACGCCGCCAATTCACTGAACACCGGGGCGACCCCCGCCCGATAATCCCGAAAGACGGAGTAGGACGTGTTGCCAAAACGGGCATTGCCTGCGGCCCGGCCCAGGAGCACCAGTTCCGACGCGTGGCGCACGCCTGGCAGCGGCCGCAGAAACATCGCATCGAGCAGGGCGAACACCGCCAGATTGACGCCGATCCCGATCGCCAGCGTGCCAATCACCACGAGCGAAAATCCCGGATTCTTGAGTGCCGTCCGGACTCCGTGCCGGAGGTCGCTTCCCGTCTGCTCCAGCCACCGCCACCCGCGCTGCTCGCGCGCCCGCTCCTGGATACTCGCCATGTTGCCGAACTGCCGCCGTGCGGCGAAGCGCGCCTCGTCGGGCGGCAGGCCCGCGCGGCGGTTGGCCGCCTCCAGCAACTCGACATGATGCCGCATCTCCTCGGCCATTTCGGTTTCGAGCTGGCGGCGTCGGAACAGTGACCGGAGTTTCGCGCGCAATCGGGAAAGCAGCGGGTGCATGGCGCGGCCAGATCAGGCTCCTCTGAGCACGAAGTTGATCGCCACCGAAAGTTTTTCCCAACTGTCGGTCTCGACCGCGAGCTGCTTCCGGCCCGACGCCGTCAGCGTGTAGAACTTCGCCTTGCGGTTGTTCTCGGAGACGCCCCACTCGGCTTTGATCCAGCCCTGCTCCTCCAGCCGGTAGAGCGCCGGATAGAGCGAGCCCTGCTCCACCGTCAGCATGTCGCGCGACAACTGGCGGATGCGGCCGACGATGCCGAAGCCGTGCCTGGGCTCGGCTTGGAGCGATTTGAGGATGAGCAGGTCGAGCGTGCCCTGCAGGAGATCGGCCTGGGGATTGGACATGGTTACATCTAGGATGTCTAGGAGAGAGCCGCCTTCCCCTAGAATGTCAAGGCGAGAGAATGTTCCGGAGAATTTCCAACCGCCCGCTGTGCGCTTGCCTCGCGCTGCCGTCATCCCTTCCCTCTGCGCATGGCATCCGAGCACTCGCCTCTTCTGACTCCCGAACAGCGCCAGCTCGTGGGGTCGGCGGTCGCCGGTCTGGCGCTCGCCACGATCGTCGCGCTGGCGTTTGTCGCCTTCGTCTACGGCGCGCAGTTTGTCAGCGCTTTCTCGCGGGTGATCTGGCCCCTGGCCGTCGCCGGCATTCTCTCGCTGATCCTCCGGCCCGTCGTCGCGTTCTTCGAGACCCGGCTGAAAATCCGCCGGCCCGTCGCGGTGATCCTGCTCTACGGGTTGTTTCTCCTCGTGGTGGCGGCGCTGGTCTTCGCGTTCGCCCCGGCCATCGTCGCGCAGTTGCTCGACTTCGCCGCCTACCTGCCGACGCTCTGGCAAAACAGCCAGACGTGGGGCGAGCAACATTTTCCCGAGTGGCTGGCGATGAGCCGCCGCTATCTCGACATCCCCGCGGTCAAGCACGCGGTCAACGGTCTGACCGCCCAGGCGCAGAATTTTCTCGGCCATCTCGTGCCGACGTTCCAGCAGGCCGGAGCGGGCATCTTCGGGTTCTTCGGATTTTTCGCCTCGGTCGCCGTCGTTCCCGTCTACCTGTTTTTCTTTCTGCTGACCGACGCCGACCCGACCCGCGAGTTGCCCGCGCATCTGCCGTTCCTGAAACCCGCGCAGCGCGCCGACGCGGTGTTTCTCGTGCGCGAGTTCCTCGGCATCCTCGTCGCGTTCTTCCGCGGGCAGATGCTCATCGGCCTGATCACCGGCGTGCTCCTCGCGACCGGTTTCTCCGTCGCCGGCCTGCGCTTCGGACTCGTGATCGGGTTGGTGATGGGACTGCTCAATATCGTGCCCTACCTTGGCAGCATCCTCGGTCTGAGCGTCGTCATTCCGCTTGCGCTCTTCCAGCCGGGGGGCGGGTTCGGCCTCGTCGGCGGCTGCCTCGCGGTCTTCGCCGTCATGCAGGCCGTTGAAGGCTGGTTCCTCACGCCGCGCATCATCGGCCACCAGACCGGCCTCCATCCCGTCGCGATCATTGTCGCGATCTTTTTCTGGGGCCAGGCGCTCGGCGGTGTTCTCGGCATGATGCTCGCCGTGCCGCTGACGGCCTTCGTTGTGACGGCGTGGCGCCTCGTGCGGCGGAAATATTTCCATTCGCCAGACAAGGCCGTTTGACCGGCGCGATTCGGGCCGTAACCTCCGCGGATGGCTTGGGTCGTGCAGTTCAACCGCGGCGTGTGGCTCCCGCAAATCGGCTGGTGGCTCGACGCGCAGCTCGGCGCGCCGCGCTCGTTCGTCTCGCATGCCCACTCCGACCACATCGCGCGCCACCAGTCCGTGCTCTGCACGCCGGCGACCGCGCGCTTCATGCAGGCCCGGCTCGGGGGCAAACGCGCGCACACGCTCCTCGGTTTCGACCAACCCCACGCGCTCGAGCTCGGGTGCGAAGTTCGCCTCCAGCCCGCCGGCCACATCCTCGGCTCGGCGATGTTTCACGCCACCACCGAGCACGGCACGCTGCTCTACACGGGCGACTTCAAACTGCGGCCCGGCCTCGCCGCCGAACGCTGCGCGACGCCGCGCGCCGACGTGCTCATCATGGAAACCACCTTTGGCAAGCCGCGCTACGTGATGCCGCCCAGCGCCGAAGTCGCCGCGCAAATCGTCGCGTTCTGCCAGCAGGCCCTGGCCGAAAAAATCACGCCCGTTCTCCACGCCTACAGCCTCGGCAAGACGCAGGAAGTCCTCCGCATCGTCGGCGATGCCGGTTTGCCCGTGCAGTTGCATCCGCAGTCCTTCCGCATGACGCAGCTCTACGAGCAGTGCGGCCTGGAGTTCGCGCCCCACGCCGAATTCCACGCCGTCACCCATCCCGGCCACGTCGTCATCAGTCCGCCGCAGGCCGACTTCCTCCACCTGATCCATCCCCGCCGCACCGCCGTGGTCACGGGCTGGGCCGTCGATTCGAGCGCGAAATACCGCTACGGCTGCGACGCGGCGTTCCCGCTGTCGGACCATGCCGACTTCCCCGACCTCCTCGCCTTCGTCGACCTCGTGCAACCGAAGATCGTTTATACGCTGCACGGCTTCGCACGCGAATTTGCGGCGACGCTGCGCGCCCGCGGCGTCGAGGCGTGGGCCATCGGCCAGCAAAACCAAATGGAACTATCCTTGTAGCCCGGCGCACTTCCGGTCATCCGTGCTGTCGATGGTCCCCGTGTTCCGCCCGCTCCTCCTCTCTCTCGCCTGCGCCATGCCCTTTGCCTCCGCCGCTCCGCTGACCGCGTTCCGCGACGGCGAGGTTTTCACCTACAAGGTGGGATTCGCGATCTTCGCCCACGCCGGCGACCTCACCATCGCCGCTCACCTCGACCAGGGCGGCGGGCGCGACCTGGTGCGCATCACCACCGACACACGCTCGAACGGCATCGTGCGCGACTTCTACGAGTTCGACAACAAGGCCGAGGTCGTGATCGACCGGCCGACGAGCCGCCTGCAATCCGTCCGGGAAAGCGGCGGCGATCCCAAGCGCCCCACCGACACCGAATTCGTGGTGGACTACGCCCGGCACACCGCGCGGTTCACCGACCGCGTGCGCCCCGAGCGGAGCGGCGAGCTCGCCCTGCCCGACGGCGATCCCATCGACTTGATCAGCGCCCTCGTGCAGACCCGGACCTGGAATCTCAAGCCCGGCGAAAAACGCGACGTCGTCGTGCAGTTCGGCCGCGATTTCTACCCGCTCGCGATCTACGCCGACCACTACGAGACCGTCCGCACGCCCCTCGGCAAATACCAGACCCTTGTCCTCGTGCCGCGAATGGAGAAGGACCCCAAGGGCGTTTTCAAGAAAGGCGGGCAGATCAAGGTCTGGATTTCGCAGGGCGAAACCAATTTGCCCGTGAAGATGCAACTGAAGCTGAAGTTTGGCGCCGCCACGCTGCTGCTCAGCGGCTACGAGGGCGGGACGAAGAAATAGCTCGGACTGTCGGTGCTCTCGTAGGGGCGCAGACTTGCTGCGCCCTTCGGTCGCTTGGAAGTAGCGCGGTGCTTCAGCCCGCGTTTTGGGTTCCCGGACGCGGGCTGAAGCCTCGCGCTACCCGCCTTACCCGCTGCTTCGATTCCGGCAGCTTCGCCGGATCAAACGTGAACCGCCACTTCTTCGCCGCCCACACCGGCCCCGCGTAGTCGACTCCGATCCGCGGCGTCGCCCGCACTCGGCGTCTCGGCACGACCACGCCGTGGTCCTCCACATGCAGGCCGCTGTCGGGGTGTGCGGCCGCGGCGTTCAGGCTCCGGTCGATGGCCAGGGCCTTCGTCAGCCGCCCCGGCCCGGCGATGCCCGCCACGCCGCGAATAAGCACCGCCGCCGGACAGTCCGCCGGACCCGTCACCAGGTTCAGCATCTCATGCACCCCGTAGCAGAGATAAACATACCACACCCCGCCCGGCCGATACATCACCTCGGTGCGCTTCGTGCGCCCCTTGCTCGCGTGGCAGGCCAGATCGCGCTCGCCGTCGTAGGCCTCGACCTCGGTGATCACCCGTTCGGTCCGCCGGCCGCGCAGCGTGCGGACCAGCACCTTGCCCAGCAACCCGCGCGCCGCCGCCACCGGGCCGGTTTCGCGAAATTCCTCGGGAGCCATGACGCGCGCCATGCGCCTGCTTTGCCGCCGCCGGAACGCGCGTGCAAGCCCGCAGTGCTCGCCGCGCCCGGAACTTCCCCTCTGGCGAGAAAATAATCCTTGCTTACCCCCCGGGCCCGCCCCTTATTTCGCCCCTTTGAATTTATGAAAGCCACTATCAAGACACAGGGGAAGCAGTTCTCGGTCAGCGAGGGCGATATTCTCATCGTGGACCGCTATCCGAAGACGGAAACCGGCTCCGTCATCAACATTACCGAAGTGCTCGCGGCGGGCGAGGGCGACGCCTTCAAGGTCGGCACCCCGTTCCTCGCCGGTGCCTCCGTCACCGCCAAGGTGCTCGAGAACAAGCGTGGCAAGAAAGTTATCGTTTTCAAAATGCGGAAACGCAAAGGCTCCAAACGCAAACGCGGCCATCGCCAGGAGCTCTCCGTGATCAAGATCGAATCCATCACCGCTTAACGCCCCACCGCCATGGCACATAAAACAGGTCAGAAATCATCCTCCAACGGACGCGACAGCCACTCGAAGCGCCTCGGCGTGAAGCTGCATGGCGGCCAGAAGGTCATCGCCGGCAACATCATCATTCGCCAGCGCGGCTCCAAGACCCACGCCGGCAAAAACGTCGGCACCGGCCGCGATTGGACGCTCTTCGCGCTCAAGGACGGCGTGCTGAAGTTCGACAAAGCCCATCGCAGCGTCGAAGTCGTCACCGCCTGAGTTTACCTCAGCCGCAATTTCCCGGGCGCACCCGCAACGGTGCGCCTTTTTGTTTGCCGCGTGTTCCGACGAAGGGCCGGCCCTCGTGGCCGCGCCGTCTGCGAGTAGCGGCATTCTGCTGGCCAGCAGAAGGCCTGCCGATCTCCTCAAATCAATTTCCACCGGCACGGAGGCTTGTGGCCACGTCGATCCAGCGCGCGCGTCAGTAGTTCGGCCGAGTAGCGGCAGGCGTCCCTGCCTGCCCGTTTGTGTGCGGGCGCGACCAGAATCCACAGGCACGGAGGCCTGTGGCTACGGCCATCGCCCTACCCGCGCTTGCCCTGCCGCGCCCCACCCGCTTTCCTCCCATCCGTGTCCGACCGCCTGCACGAACTCCAACGCCAGCGCGCCCTCGCCCAAGAGCAACTCGCCTTCCTCGACCGCGAGATCGCCGCCGAGCAGGCGAAATCCGGCGCACCGCACACCGCGCCTCACTCGGTCACTCCGACGCCGACCGTGAGCCCCACGCCCGCCGCAATGGCCGCGGCCGCGCAACGCACCACGACTCAGCACGAATCCGTCCTCCCCACCGACGCCGAGAAAATCCTCGCCGAATACGCCGCCGAGCCCGGCTCGATCAAAGGCGACGTCAAGAAAGGCTGCTTCCTCTACTTCTTCCTCGCCCTCGCGGCCCTCGCCGCCGCCGTCGTCGCCCTCTACCTGCACTCACAGCGCAAGTAGGGTTCGGATAAAACCACAGAGGCACTGAGTCACAAAGCAAGGTCAGCCCGCCACCAAATTCTCAGTGCCTTCGTGTCTTTGTGGTAAAAACTTTCAGACACGAATCTGCCCGCCAGCATTATTCCACGACGCCCACACGGCTTCGGAGAAGCGCATGTATTCCACGCCGGTGGCAAAGTTTGTCAGCGTCACCGGCTTCTTGTCGCGGATGCTGTCGATGAAGTCGGCTTCGACGCGCCACGCACCGCGTTTCTCGGGCGCAATCGTCACGAGCTTTTCCGGCGCTCCCAACTCGGCAAACCACAGCTCACCCCTGACCAAATCCACCCGCACGCCGGCCTTGCTGCCGTTGATGCGAATCTCGCTGCGCGGCGCGCTGGTCTCGACGCCGCTGAAATGCGCCCGCAGTCGCGCTCCGTCGGCGAGAGTCGAGCCCGGCGAGGCGGCGTAACGGCCGAGAACCGTCAGCGTCTCGGGAACCTTCACCGGCTTCATCCGGCCCGTCTCGTCGCGGCGTTCGGGCGTGAAGATCGACGCATCGGCCTGCACCCACTCCGGTTGCCGGCCGAACCAGCGCAGCGCGATCTCGTAGAAAATCCCCAGGAACATCGTGTTCTTGCCGCTGAGTTCGTGGTCGAAACGGAAATTCATCGGCGTCGCCGCCGAGGCCGCCGCGGCATTCGTGTGAGCCAGGAAAACCTCGCGCACTTCGCCGAGCGCTTCGCTGGCAATCAGGTCCATCACCGTCGCGTCGAACGCAAGCGACAGCGGCGAAGGCACGATCTGCGCGACGAGCTGCGGGTGCTTCTGCGACTCCGCGAGCATCGCCTGCGCCTCGGCCAGATCGCCCGCCATGCGCGCCTCCGTGAGCACATGCTTGCCCGCGCGCAGCGCCGTGATGCTCAGCTCCGCGTGCAGGTTCGGCCACGTGCCGATGCATACGGCGTCGATGTCCGTCGCGTTGATGATCTCCTGCGCGCTCGCCGCCACGCGCGGAATGCGCAGCTCTGTCGCGACGCGCTGCGCCGACTCGCGCGTCCGGTTGGCGACCGCCACGACCTCGACTCCGTCAATTGCCTGAAATCCGGGAATGTGTTTCGCGCGGGTATTGCCGCCCGCGCCGATCACACCGAGGCGAATGGGGCGGTTCATTTCTTGCGCGATGTTTTCGAGATTGGATCGGCTGTAGGAGCGGCTTTACGCCGCGATGCCTTTGCCGAATCGGGGCGTTCCGCCGTCGCCGAGGCTATGGCGGACAAGAAAGCCCCTCCTCCAGTTTCCTTCCTCCGTCTCTGGAGATTGGCTGCAGGAGCGGCTTTATGCCGCGATGCCTTTGCTTTTTTCTTCTGCCGTTTCTGGAGCGCCACCGACGCCGCGATGATTTTCCGGTAGATCGCGGCCAACTGCTCCGGCTCGTGCGGCCCTTGGTTCGCCCGCTGCACATTGCGCTGAATCTCGGCCGAGCGGGCCGGCGAATAGCTCGCGAGTTTGCGCATGGCTTTCCATTCGCCGATCTTGCCAACGGTCGCCAGCCGCTGGTTCAGCAGCGCGACAATCCGCCGGTCGAGGCCGTCAATCTTGGTGCGCAGTCTCTGGAGTTCGCTCATTGGAAACTGGATCCTGCGTCGTGGGCGCGAGGGTCATCTGCTGCGCCTCGGTGTCGTCGAGGCCCATGTCGGCGTCGCTCGCCGAGCGCGGCATGTTCGCCGACTGCAACCACGAATCAATCTGCCGCGGCGACAGCACGTCCGACGACGGCAGCTCGTCGAGCGACTTGATCCCGACAAATTCGAGGAACGCGTCGGTGGTGCCGTATTGAATCGGCCGGCCGGGCAAATCCGCGCGCCCGACGACGTAGGCGAGATCGCGCTCGAGCAGTTTGTTTAAGCCCGCCTCCGCCGATACGCCGCGAATCTGCTCGATCTCGGCCCGGGTCACCGGCTGGCGGTAAGCGATCACTGCGAGGGTTTCGAGCGCCGACGGGCTGAGCCGCACCGGCGGCGGCTCGTTGCGCAGCAGGCGCACCCAGCGGGCGTAGCGCGGATGCGTCGCGAGGCGCCACCCGCTGTGGCCCTCGACCAGCACGGTCTCGCTGTCGGCTGCTTGCAGCGCGAGCGAAATGCCGTCCATCGCCTCGCGGATCTGTGCCGTCGTGACCAGCGAGGGCACGTCGCGGTAAAATTCGTCATCCTCGGCCGCGGGCAAGCTCGGCTCGACCGCTTCGACGGCTTCGGCGGGCGCGTCGGTCGCCGCGGTAGTTTCGCCGTCGGCCGCAGCGGGCGTCGTCGGCTCGTCCGTGAACGGCAGACTCGTCGCTTGCTCGTGGAAACGGGCGATCGCGGTCTGGATGTCTTTCACCGAAAGCGGACCGCTCGAGGCGAACAGCATTACTTTCAACACTCGCTGAAGATCAAAGGCCATGCGTCGGGTCAGTGATGCGGCGAAGCCCCACCCGCGCAACTCAGAAAATCTACGTCTCCGCCGTCCCAAAAACTCGCCGTGCCGAACGTGCAGCGACAGGCGTCCCTGCCTGCCGGGTTGATGCTCGCGAAAACAAACCCGACCGGCAGGGGCGCCGGGCACTCCGAAAAGTCCGAATTCGCCGACGCGACTCGGCCGGCAAATTTCCGGACGGTCCGGTTTGCTCGCCCGAAGGGTTCCTCCGTGGGTCAGTGCGCTTGCGCGCCAATCGCGCGCGCAAGCGCGCTGGCCCACGCTCGCGCAAACTAGCCGGAAACCCGGCCGGCATTTCCGTCCGACGCATATTCGAGCTAGCCGTCCCGGCGGCCGCCCGCTACGAACTTCCTGCATGACATGGAACCGCTTCAAAACCCACTACTACTCCAACCCCAAGCTCGGCCTGTCACTCGACATCAGTCGCATTCCTTTCCCGGACGGCTTTCTCGAATCGATGGAGCCGAAGCTCCAGCAAGCCTACGCGGCCATGGACGCCCTCGAGCAGGGTGCCTTCGCCAACCCCGATGAAAACCGCATGGTCGGCCACTACTGGCTGCGCGCCCCGCAGCTCGCGCCGACCAAGGAACTCGCCGACGCCGTCTCGTCGACGCTCGCAAAAATCCACGATTTCACCGCGAAGGTGCACAAGGGCGAAATCTCCGGCTCCGCGGGCAAGTTCCGCGAGCTCCTCGTCATCGGCATCGGCGGCTCGGCGCTCGGGCCCCAGTTCGTCAGCCAGGCCCTCGGCCGCTTGAAGTCCGGCCGCGACAAGATGCACGTCTCCTTCTTCGACAACACCGATCCCGACGGCATGGATTTCGTGCTCAAGGAAATCGGCCCGCGTCTCAAGCAGACCCTTGTGCTTGTGATCTCCAAGTCCGGCGGCACCGCCGAGACGCGCAACGGCATGCTCGCCGCGCAAGCCGCGTTCCGGTCCGCGGGGCTCGACTACGCGAAGCATTTTGTCGCCGTCACCGGCGCGGGCTCGAAACTCGACCAAGTCGCCGTCAAGGAAGGCTGGCTCGAGCGGTTCCCGATGTGGGACTGGGTCGGCGGCCGCACCTCCGAACTCTGCGCCGTGGGTCTGTTGCCCGCCGCGCTGCAAGGCATCAAGATCGACCAGATGCTCGCCGGTGCCGCCGCCGTCGACGTCGTCACGCGCAAGCACTCGCTGCGCGACAACCCCGCCGCACTCATGGCGCTCATGTGGTATTGGGCCACCGACGGCCGCGGCGCGAAGGACATGGTGGTCCTCCCCTACAAGGATCGTTTGCTGCTCTTCTCGCGCTACCTCCAGCAGCTCGTCATGGAGTCGCTCGGCAAGGAGCTCGATCTCGCCGGCAATGTCGTGAACCAAGGCATCGCCGTCTACGGCAACAAGGGCTCGACTGATCAGCACGCTTGCGTGCAACAATTGCGCGAGGGCGTGAACAATTTTTTTGTCACCTTTGTCGAGGTGCTCCAGGACCGCACGGCCGGCCCCGCGCCGGAAGTCGAGCCGGGCGTCACCAGCGGCGATTACCTGCAAGGCTTCCTGCTCGGCACGCGCGACGCGCTCAGCGAGAAGAACCGCCACTCGATCACCATCACGCTCAGCGAGGTTTCCCCGCGCAGCGTCGGCATGCTGATCGCTCTCTACGAACGCGTCGTCGGCCTCTACGCCTCGCTCGTCGGCATCAATGCCTACCATCAGCCCGGCGTCGAAGCCGGCAAGAAAGCCGCGGGCACCGTCATCACGTTGAAAAAGCAGATCGACGCCGCCCTGAGCGCCGGTGGCGGCGCCGCCTTCACCGCCGAGACTCTCGCCGCCAGGATCGGCGACCCCGGGAAGACCGAACTGGTCTTTAAAGTCCTCGAGCATCTCGCCGCCAATCCCGGCAGCCACGTGACGAAGGTCGCGCGCAAGCCGTGGCACGAATCCACCTACACGTGGCAGACCTGAGCCCGCGCGCGACCATCCGAACCACCCGATGAAGCTGCCGCTCTACGCGTGGCTCCTCGCCGCGGCGGCCGCGCTGCTCGCTGTCGGCTTTTTTGTCCTGCAAAGCGACAACACCGCCCTGCGGGAAAACTCTGTCGCGCAGTTGCAGCAGATCGCTGCCCTGCGCCAGGAACTCGACCGCTCCCGCGAGCACGCGGACGTCGCCGGCCGTCGCGCGGTCGAGCTCGATTCCCAGCTTGCCCTCGCGAAAACGCGCCTCAAGTCGAACGACACCGGCACGGTGCAACTCGCGCGAGAGTTGCACACCCTCCGCAGTCAGCTCGCCGAGCGCGAGCAGCGCGAGAGCGCGCTCAGCTCCGAACTCGCCGCCGTGAAGCAGCAACTCGCGGCCGCCATCTCCGCCCGGGCCGAAACCGAGGCCGCAGGGAACACCGCCCCGGGGGCTGCGTCCGCCTCTGTTGCGCCCGGGCAGATCGCGCCGATACCCGCCGACGCACCCGCACCGGCCGCCGCCATCGCCGCGACGCCCGCCGATCCCGCCCACACCGTCGTGCGCGTCGGCCCGCGTGATGCGTTCGTGGTTCTCGACTACGGCACCGACCACGGGGCCAGCGTCGGGCGGCTTGTTCTGCTCCGCCGAGGAGCAAACACGGTCGCTTGCGTCCGCATCAGTGACGCCCGGCCCGCCTTCTCCGTCGCTCAGGTCCTCCCCGAGTCGCTGAAAGGACAGTTGCAGCCGGGCGATTTAGTCTCCAATCCGGCCGCCGCGCCGGATTTTTTCTTCCCAATCATCAAGGACCGCGGATGACACGGATCGCACCGGGCAAACCCAATCCCTCTGAGTTGCACCGGCCGCGGGGCCGGTCGGCCTTTCGGGCTGGAGTCATGTTCCGCTCTGCTTCCTCCGTGGAACCCGTGGTGAGTTAATCCGGGACTCCCAAGATCATGTCCGCCGAAAACGCCTCGCTCCGCCCGCTCCCCGGCCACCTTTACGTCGTGGCCACGCCCATCGGCAATCTCGCCGATCTCACGGAGCGCGCCCGGGCCATCCTCGGCACCGTCGACCTCGTCGCCTGCGAGGACACCCGCACGACGGGCGCCATGCTCACGCGCCTCGGCCTCCATCGCGAACTCACCGCTTACCACGACCACAACGAAACCGAAGCCGCGGAAAAACTCGCCACGCTGGTCGCCGCCGGCAAATCCGTCGCCGTCGTCAGCGACGCCGGCACTCCCGGCCTGAGCGATCCGGGCTTCCGCGTCGTCCGCGCCTGCCGCCGTCGCAATCTGCCCGTCGTCCCCGTGCCCGGTGCCAGCGCGCTCACCGCCGTGCTCTCCGCGGCCGGCCTGCCGACCAACGGTTTTTTCTTCGCCGGTTTCCTCCCGCCGAAATCCGCCGCGCGCCTCGCTTTCCTCGAAAAATACCGCGACTTCGACTACACCATCGCGCTCTACGAAAGCTGCCACCGCATCGACAAGTTCGCCGCCGAGATCGTCGCAGCGCTCGGCCCCGGGCGCGTCGTCTGCATCGCGAAAGAAGTGACGAAAATCCACGAGACGTTCCTCGTCGGCCTCGCCGCCGACGTGCAAGCGCGCCTCCTCAAGGGCAGCCTCAAAGGCGAGTTCGTCGTTCTCATCGCCCCGAAAAGTTTCGTGCCGTGACGGCGGGTCTCCGTCGTCTTTGCCGCCAACTGTAGGAGCGGCTTTACGCCGCGATTTGAGACGTAGGGCCGGCCCTTGTGGCCGTGCCGCAAGTCAGCGAACATGGCGCGGCGACGAGCGCCAGTCCGACAAAACGAAACACGTTGAATCGCGGCATAAAGCCGCTCCTACACCCGACCCATGGCGCCTTCTGACTGTCCTTTGTGTCTCTGTGTCGTTGTGTTGAATCCCGCTCACGAGTCACCCGCCATTTTCCCTTTGCTCCCGGCGAGGCTTTTTGTGGCCATTGAGCGATGTCCGTTCCCACCGTCGCCGTCGTCGATATCGGCAGCAATTCCATCAAGGTCCTCGTCGCCACACGCGACCCGGCCGGCCAGGTGGTCGCGCTGCGCAACAAGGCGCTCGACGTGCGCATCAGCGCCGGCATCAGCCGCGCCGACCCGCGCCTCAGCGACGACGGCATGGCCCGCGGTCTCGCCGCCATCAAGGCCCTCCTCGCCGAGGCCGCGCTCTTCTCGCCGCGCCAGGTCGCGCTCGTCGCCACCAGCGCCGTGCGCGACGCCGCCAACGGCCCCGCGTTTCGCGAAACGGTCCGCCGCGAGACCGGCCACGAGATCCGGATCCTCACCGGCGACGCCGAGGCGGCGGGCATCGGACGCGGGCTCACCTGCGATCCGGCGCTCGCCGCGCTGCAAAATTTCTTCGTCTTCGATCTCGGCGGCGGCAGTCTGGAGTGCATCGCGTTTCGCCAGCGCCAGCCCGCGCAAGCCCTGAGCCTGCAGCTCGGCTGCGTGCGGCTCACCGAGAAATTCGTGCCCGACCCGGGCGCGCCGTTCAGCGCCGCGAGCCGCGCCGCGATCGCCGCCCACACCCGGGCCGCGCTGCGCCCGTTTGATTTCACGCTCCCGCGCGCCCTCGCGGTCGGCACGGGGGGCACCGTCTCGGCGGTGCGTGCGCTCTTCGGTGCCCGCGCCGGCCAACCGATGGAAGCCACGCCGCCGGTCGTCACCGTCGCGCAACTGCGCGACCTGCTCGACCTCCTCGCGCCCATGAACCTCGACCAACGGCGGCAAATCCCCGGGATGCCGTTCGCGCGGGCCGACGTGCTCCCCGCCGCGCTCGCGACCTTCGTCGCGCTGGCCGAACTCGGCGGGTTTTCCGAGTTCCGGCACTCCGTCTTCAATCTCCGCTACGGGCTCGCCGCCGGCTTGCTCGACGGCGAAATCTGACTTTGCTCTCGTCTTCTCCCTCCTGCCTCCTGCCTATGAAACGTTCACTCCCGTTCGTTCCGTCTGTCGCCGCGGCCGCCCTGCTTGCGCTGGCCGCCAGCCCGTTCCTCCACGCCGCCGAGCCCGCCGTGCTCGGCTTCACCCGCGAGCGCGCCGCCGCGCAACTCAAGCTGGAAAGCGAATTCGACCGGCATCTCGACGCCGGCGAGCTCCGCGCCTGGCTCGAGCGCATGTCCGCCGAGCCGAATCACGTCGGCGCCCCGCACAACAAAGCCAACGCCGAGTTCACCCTCGGGTTGTTCAAATCCTGGGGCTGGGACGCCCGCATCGAGACCTTCATGGTGATGTATCCCACGCCGAAGAAAATGCTCCTCGAGATGACCGGCCCGGTGAAGTTCACCGCGAAGCTCCACGAGCCCGCCATCCCCGAGGACCGCACTTCGGGCGTCACCGCGAACGCGCTGCCGCCCTACCATAGCTACGGCGCCGACGGCGACGTCGCCGGCGAACTCGTCTATGTGAACCGCGGCATGCCCGACGACTACAAGGAGCTCGAGCGCCACGGCATCAGCGTGAAAGGCCGCATCGTCATCGCGCGCTACGGCGGCGGCTGGCGCGGCCTCAAGCCCAAGCTCGCCTACGAACACGGCGCCGTCGGCTGCATCGTTTATTCCGACCCGGCCGACGACGGCTACGCGACCGACGATGCCTATCCGAAAGGCGGCTCGCGTCCGCCCGACGGCGTGCAACGCGGCTCCGTCGCCGACATGCCGCTCTATTCCGGCGACCCGACGACGCCCGGCTACGGCTCCACGCCCGACGCGAAACACCTGCCGGTCTCCGAAGCGAAAACCATTTTAAAAATCCCGGTCATGCCGATCTCCTACGCCGACGCCACTCCGTTGCTCGCGGCGCTGACCGGCCCGGTCGCGCCCGCCGGCTGGCGCGGCGCGTTGCCCATCACGTATCACATGGGACCGGGCGGTGCGAAAGTCCACCTGACCATCGAGTCCGACTGGAAACTCACCCCTTGCTACGACGTCATCGCGTTCCTCAAAGGCCGCGAGCTGCCCGACGAGTGGATCATGCGCGGCAAT
>JACQFT010000020.1 GCA_016199925.1 Opitutia bacterium
CCGATGGTCATGTCGGCGGTGACGCAGTTGCTGCGCGACGTCGACTGGGGCAAGCTCGACGTCCTCGTCGTCGACATGCCGCCCGGCACGGGCGACGCCCAGCTCTCCCTCGTGCAAACCCTGCCGCTCGACGGCGCGATCCTCGTCACCACGCCGCAGACCGCCGCGACCAACGTGGCGATGAAGGGCGGCCTGATGTTCCAGAAGGTCAACGTGCCGATCCTCGGCGTGGCGGAGAACATGAGCTGGTTCGAGGACGCCCACGGCGCAAAGCAGCCGATTTTCGGCGAAGGCGGCGGCCAGCAGACGGCCGACAAGCTCGGCACCACGCTGCTCGGCCAGGTGCCGCTGTTCGTGGAGATCCGCGTCGGCGGCGACGCCGGCATGCCCGTCGCGGTCAGCGCCCCGGCCGGCAAACCGGCACAGACGTTCCGCGCGATTGCCGAGGCGTTGCTCGTCCGCCTGAAGGTCTGACGCCCGCTGATTGACAGACGCGCCGAGACCCATCTAATTTTCCCCCGATGAATCAAGCCGGCCAGCTCCTGATCTGTCGCCCTCTCCGGTTGGACGCGCGAGTCCGCTGAGCCGCCCCCTGCGCCCATGACGACAACGAGCAAGAAACCCACCGGCAGCCGCGAGTTCGTCAAGCAGTCGAACCTCTACAAAGAATTTCTCGCCGAGCGGGAGGAAATCCTGCGGCACAAGTGGATCGAGTCGGAGCGGCTCGGCTACGACATCGGTTTCGAGCGCGCGCTGCTCGACTGGATCCGCAAACACCGCGACCGCTGGCGCGCCGAGCGCCGCGCGCTGCTCGCGGGGGCGCATCAGCCCGTCGAAACGAAAAAGTAGCCCGCGCAACGGCGGGGCGGGTGCGGGGGCTTGGTCGCTGGCCACGATCTGCCGGCAGGCTGAATCGCGAAGGTCGCGCAGCGATCGAAACGAAGGCTCCGGCGTCCCCCGGAGCGAGTGTCATATAATCCTAGAAAACGCAGTTGAAACGCGGAGGGCGCGGAGAGCACAGAGGAGAAAACCCGGCTTTTTCGTCCCGAGTCCCCTCACTCGGCAGGTGAGCCTTTCGAGTGAAGGATCCTCTCTCTTTCTGCTCCGCGTCCTCCGCCGCGTCCTCCGCGATCTCCGCCTTTCAACTGCAGAATTTAGGATAATACGTGACACTTTTCGGGTGGCTCGGAAGCTCAGCGCACGACGCGGGCGCCGCCGCCGCGCATCGCTTTCTCGACTTCCTGGCGCGTCGCCATCGAGGTGTCGCCGGGGGTGGTCGAGGCAAGGGCGCCGTGGGCGGCGCCATAGTCCACGGCCTTCTGCGCGTCGTTGAACTCAAGGAAACCAAACTGCAGGCCGCTGGCGAAGCTGTCGCCGCCGCCGACACGGTCGAGGATCTCGAGGCGCGGATAAGGGCGGCTTTCGTGGAACTGGCCGGCGTGCCAGAGGATCGCGCTCCAGTCGTTCACCGTGGCGGTGTGGACGTGGCGCAGTGTGGTGGCGGCGACTTTGAAGTTGGGGAACTCCTTCACCGCGGTCTCGATCATCGCCTTGAACGCGGCGGTCTCGAGGTGCTTCAGGTCCTCGGCGCCTTTCACTTCGAAGCCGAGCGAGGCGGTGAAGTCTTCCTCGTTGCCGATCATCACATCGACATGCTTCGCGATCTCGCGGTTGACCTCCTGCGCTTTCGCGAGGCCGCCGATGGTTTTCCAGAGCGAGGGCCGGTAGTTAAGATCGTAGCTGACGATGGTGCCGTGCCGGCTCGCGGCCTTGACGGCCTCGACGGCGAGGGCGGCGGTCGTGGCGGAGAGCGCGGCGAAGATGCCGCCGGTGTGAAACCAACGCACGCCGAGTTTCCCGAAGAGGTGGTCCCAGTCGATGTCGCCGGGCTTGAGCTGGGAGGCGGCGGTGTGGCCGCGGTCGGGCACGCCGACGGCGCCGCGGAGGCCGAAGCCGCGTTCGGTGAAGTTGAGGCCGTTGCGCACGGTGCGGCCGATGCCGTCGTCCGCGCGCCATTGGATGAAATCGGTGGCGACGCCGCCCTGCATGATGAAATCCTCGACGAGGTGGCCGACCTCGTTGTCCACCAGCGCGGTGACGACGGCGGTTTTCAGGCCGAAGCATTTGCGGAGACCGCGGGAGGTGTTGTATTCGCCGCCGCCTTCCCACGCGTTGAAGGCGCGCGCGGTGCGGATGCGGCCCTCGCCGGGATCGAGGCGGAGCATGACTTCGCCGAGCGAGAGTTGGTCAAAGGCGCAGGACTGGGCGGGTCGGATAGGGAGTGGCACGGGAGGTGAGCGGACGAGCGTGAAGTGAAAGAGACGTTTTTCCTGAAATTGATGCGATGACAACGGTGACCATTGCCTAACTCAAGTCAGAGGAAGAAAGATGACACGGTTGCGCAGGGCGGGCGCATCTTCCGCCTGCGCCAGCAAAGCCAGATCATCGATGCACCGGCCCACGGGCACATGGATCTGATGGGCATAGATCAAGCCGGAGAACTCCCGCCCGGAACGCTGGCGAGCGGCAGCCTCGGCCAACAAGTCATCGTCCTGGCTGAACAGGACACGGCCAAGCGTGTGTGCGCGATCAAGCAACTCCGGGTCGCTGAGGCGGGTGGTGGTGTCGTCCTGGGCGGTCAGCACATCAATTTTCCGCAGACGGAGCGCGTTGGTGACGGCCCGCCGCACATGCACGTCCATGTAGAGGGTCAGGCTCAACGGCGGGCCAGCCGGGCCAGCAGGTCGCGCCGGGCCGGCTGACCGGGGGTCCCGGCGCGGAGGGATTCAACCTGTTCCAACCGGCGCGCGATGTCCGCCTCCAACTCGGTCTGATGGTCGTAGTAGTAGGCGAGGGCGGAATGGATCTGGGCCAGCGAGAGGTGGGGAAACTGGAAATGCATCTCCTCCGGGCTGGAGCCATGCGCCAGCCAGTCGGCGACGATCTCGACCACTTTGACCGTGGTGCCGCTGATCCAGGCCACAGCGTGAGAGTCGCGGCTAATATGGGGAGCGATTTCGGCGGTGGGCATGGGGGCAGGCTGCGTGATCTCGGTGGAAAGGCAATGCTGCGGTGACGGCATCAAGAGACACGAGGAACTGGTCTCCGGAGGGCAGGATTTCGCGGACCGTTTTGACATGCGCTTCCATTCGGAGGCCATTTAAGGGGTTTGCGTCACCAACACGAGTTTGAACCGGGCCGGAGCGCGGTGCTCCGGTTCCAGGGGGCGGGTCGTTCCGGGCTTTCATCGCGGAGGGGAAGCGTCCGGACTCAGATCGTGACGGTCCGGAAGGCGGCGGCATCCCAGAGGGGCTGGCCGGCCTCGGTGGCGAGCTCGTTGAAGGCGGCGATCTCGGCGGCGCTGAAGAGCAGGCCGCCGGCGGTGGCGGTGTGCCGGGCCCACCCGGCTTCGAGCTGGCCGGGGAGCATCGCGCCCGAGTTGCCGTGGCCGAGGATGTCAGCGAGGACGGCTTTGACGTTTTGTTTTTGGTCGCGGCCTTTGGCGAAGGCCCCGCCGTTGATGGCGTCGGGGTGGATGACTTGGAAAAAGAAAACACAGGTGCCCTTGTCGCCCTCGGCCCGGTCCCAGCGATTTCGAATCGTGGGGAGCGAACCGCCGACGAAGCCGCCGACGAGCTCGTTGATGAGCGAGAGGCCGTAGCCCTTGTGCGCGCCGAACGGGAGCAGCGAGACGGCGCGGTGCGGGTCGGTGGTCGGCTGGCCGTCCTGGTCCACGGCGGCGAGCGGCGGGAGGGGTTTGCCTTCGCGCTTGAGCTGCTGCACGCGGCCCATGGCGACGACGGAGGTGGCCCAGTCGATGATGATCGGGTAGCCGATCGCGTCGGTGGTGGGGAAGCCCCAGGAGTGCGGGTTGGTGCCGAGCGTGGGGAATTTGCCGCCAAAGGGCACGACTTCGGCGAGCGCGGCGGTGCAGTTGGTGTAGGCGAGGTAGCCTTTCTTCGCAGCGTCCATCACGTAGCCGCCGCCCCAGAGATAGTGGAAGGCGTTGTCCACGGAGACGGTGCCGACGCCATACTGGTCGGCGAGGCGCATCGCCTCGTCCATCGCGCGGTAGGCGGTGGACGGGCCGAGTTTCTTGTTGGCGTTCCAGATTTTGGCGGCGGCGAAACGAGACGGGATTTCCTCGATCCGCGCGCCGGGGACGCAGCCTCGCGAACCGGAGCCGAAGAGATGGTCGAGGTGGAGGGCCTTGATGCCGTTGTGCGTGCGGATGCCGTGGCGGGCGGCCTCGGCGCAGAAGCGCGCGCCGTCGGCGGCTTCGTCGGCGTGGAAGCCGCGGTGCCGGTAGGCGGCGGCGATCAGGGCGTTGTGGGCGGCCTCGGGGACGATGTGGAATTGCTCGGGCATGGCGTGCGAAAGTGAAGGAGGGCGGAAAGCACCAAGCTCCAAACTCCAAGCTCCAGTGAATTAAAAATCTTCAACCGAAGGGGAAAATCCAGCGCGTGGTAGGTGTTTGATGGTTGATTTTTCTTTGGAGCTTGGAGGTTGGAGCTTGGAGCTTGGAGCTTGGAGCTTGGAGCTTGAAGGTTGGAGGTTGGCGCTTGGAGCTTGAAGTTCGGAGGTTTTCTCTCGGCTAAAGTTCCCGGCGCGACGCGCCGGTTCAGACCTCGTTCGCCTGCGCGAGGGGCTTCTGGCCGGCGAGGAAGCGGGTGAGATTCTCCACGGCGCAACTGGCCTGGCGCTGCACGCTCTCGTGCGTGCGCGAGCCGATGTGGGGCGTGAGGATGACGTTGGGCAGGCCGAGCAGCGGATGGTCGGGCGGCGGCGGCTCCTGGTCGAGCACGTCGGCCGCGTAGGCGAGCAGGTGGTGGGATTTGAGCGCGGCGACGAGCGCGGCGAGGTCGATGAGTTCGCCGCGGCCGGTGTTGACGATGACCGCGCCCTTTTTGATCAGCGGGAAATTCCGGGCGTTGATCAGGCCCTTGGTGGCGGGCGTGAGTTTCGTGTGCAGCGAGATAAAATCGGCCTGGCGGAGCAGGTCGTCGAAGTTTGCGACGCGAGTCAGACCGTGCTGCCGGGCGAAGTCCTCGTCCCAGTGGTGGCCGTAGCCGATGACGCGCAGACCGAATGCGCGGGCGCGGGTGGCGACCTCCCGGCCGATGCGGCCGAAGCCGACGATGGCGAGGGTCTTGCCAAAAAGCTCATGACCGGTGAGGCGCGTCCAGCGGCCGGCGGCGGTGTGGTTGGCCTCGACCACGAGATGGCGCACGGCGGCGAGCAGCAGCGCGAAGGTGTGCTCGGCGACCGTGGTGTGGTTGACGCCGGGCGTGAAGAGCACGGGCACCCGGAGGTCGGTGGCGGCGGCGACGTCGATCTTGTCGAGGCCGATGCCGTATTTGGAAATCACTTTCAGCCGCGGGAGCGACTTGGCGATCACGGCGCGGGTGAGGGCGTCGTCGCCGCAGAGATAGGCGTCGAACTGTCCGGCGAGTTCCAGCATGCGCGCCTCGGAGAGCGGGCCGCGTTCGCGGACGAGGTCGAAGCCTGCGGCGGCCAGCATCTCGTGGTGGACGCCGGGCGTGTCTTGAAACGAAGTCGTCGTGAGGAGAACGCGGGTCATGGGGGCGAAGAGTTGGGGCGAGTGGCCGCCGGTCGGCAGCGGAGGGTTAACGGGCGAACGACGGGTCCAACTCCAGCCGGAGAAATTCGCGGGCGTTGGCGAAGCAGATGTTCTTCACCATGCCGCCGACCAGGTCGCGGTCGGGCGGGAGTTCGCCGCGCTCCATCTCGGCGCCGAGCAGGTTGCAGAGCACGCGCCGGAAATACTCGTGCCGGGTGTAGCTGAGGAAACTGCGGGAGTCGGTGAGCATGCCGACGAAGCGGCTGAGCAGCCCGAGATTCGAGAGCGCGTTAAGCTGACACTCCATCGCCTCCTTCTGGTCGAGGAACCACCAGCCTGAGCCGAGTTGGATTTTGCCGGCGACGGAGCCGTCCTGGAAATTCCCGGCCATCGTCGCGAAGGCGTAGTTGTCCGCCGGATTCAGGTTGTAGAGGATGGTGCGCGGGAGTTCGCCGGTGCGGTCGAGCGCGTCGAGGTAGCGCCCGAGCGGGCGCAACTGCGGGAAGTCGCCGATGCTGTCGAAGCCCGTGTCGGGGCCGAGCGCCTGGAGCTGGCGCGTGTTGTTGCCGCGCATCGCGCCGAGGTGGAGCTGTTTGGTCCAGCCGCGCGCGGCGTCCCAGCGGCCGAACTCGAGCATGAGGAACGAGCCGTATTTCGCCCACTCCGCCGACGACGCGGCCCGCCCGGCGCGCGCGGCGTCGAACACCGCCGCCGCCGCCGCATGCGTGCAGGGCTCGGCCAGCGCCGTTTCCAAACCGTGGTCGGACAGCCGGCCGCCGGCCGCGTGGAAGTCGTCGTGCCGGCGTTTCAGCGCGCCCAGCAGATCGTCGAACGTCGCGACCGGCATCCGCGCGGCGCCGCCGAGCCGCTCGAGCCAGGCGTTGAACGCGGCGGGTTGGTCCACGCCGAGCGCCTTGTCGGGGCGGTAGGTCGGATAGACGCGGGTCCGGAGACCGAGCCGCGCGATCCGCGCGTGGTCCGCCAGCGAATCGGCCGGATCGTCCGTCGTGCAGATGACGGCGACCTTGTTCGCCGCGAGGATGTCGTGCACGCGCAGCGCGGGCAGCCTGGCGTTGGCCTCGCGCCAGATAGTGTCGGCGCTGCGCGGACTGACGGGCTCGTCGAGGCCGAAGTAGCGCTTCAGCTCGAGGTGCGACCAATGGTAGAGCGGGTTGCGCAGGGTGTGCGGCACGGTGGCGCACCAGGCGTCGAATTTTTCCCGCGGCGGCGCGTCGCCGGTGCAGACGCGCTCGGCCGCGCCGTTGGCGCGCATCGCGCGCCATTTGTAGTGGTCGCCGCCGAGCCAGATTTCGGCGAGGTCGGCGAACTGGTGGTTGTCGGCGATCAGTTTGGGCGGGAGATGGCAGTGGTAGTCGTAGATCGGCTCGGCCTCGGCGAAGCCGCGGTAGAGGTCGCGCGCGGCGACGGTGTGCAGGAGAAAATTTTCGTGGATAAACGGGCTCATTCGCTAGGGGTCCGATACGACGAAGCTCGCTTCGGCAATTCTGGGAAGGAAGGGACCGGCTCCGTCCGGTCCGTGGTCCGACGGCGAGCACGGCG
Organism: Opitutia bacterium; assembly: GCA_016199925.1. GTDB lineage: Bacteria > Verrucomicrobiota > Verrucomicrobiia > Opitutales > Opitutaceae > JACQFT01. Next base: position 7,142 of record JACQFT010000020.1, read on the forward strand.
GACGACACGGAGGTCGTCCCTCCAAGGTGAAGCGATGGTCGTGAGTTGCATGAGGATTGGTCGAATACCCGGCGCGGGCGACGGGTATGTTTACCGGGAAATATCGGCGAGCATGGCGTCGAGCGAGGTGTAGCCGGCGAGGAGGCGGGCGGCGGCGGCGCAACGGGCGAGCGGCACGAGGCCGGTGTGCCCGGCGAGGAAAACGAGATAGCCCGCCACGCCCCGCGCGTAACGGAGCCGCGCCTCGGGACTGATGGCGTAGAAGCGGGCGCGCTGGGCGTAGCCGGCCGGCGAGTGGTCGCCGAGCGCCGCCTTGTCGGCCCGGCCGCCCGCCGCGAGCACGAAGAGGAAATTGTATTCGAAGAAAAACATGTGCTCCGGCGACGCCGGCAACGCTTCCAACGCCGCGCGACAAGCGGCGAGCGAGACGAAACAGTCGCGCCCAAGCTCGCTCCCGCCGGCGGCGAGCGAGGCCGTGACAAACGTGCGCGCCATTTTCTGCTCGGTGGCGTCGGGGCTGAACGCGCCGGCGAGCGCCAGCTCCAGCGTGAACCGATACCAGTCGCGCCAGAGCCGCTGGTCGGCGGCGTCCGGCGACGAAAAGAGCGCGACGCCCATTTCGTAGGTGTAGCGGCCGCTCGTCTTGATCTCCAGTCGGCCGCCAGTCACTTCGCCCAGCACCCGGTAGTTTTCCGCCGATTTGCCCGAGCCGGAGTGAAAGCCGAGGCTCACGCCGAACTTCTCGCACACCGCCCATTGTTTTTGCACCAGCGCGCGGAGCGCAGCGTTGTCGGGATACGGCGAATTTTTTTGAAACCCGAAGGCCGGCGCGATGAAGTTGACCGGCATCCCGAGCGCCTCGCACAGGGCGAGCATCACGGCGGTCGTCTCCGGCGTCGTGAGGCCGGGCAGCTCGTCGATGGAGAGTTCGCGCAGGTAGCGGCGGCCGGTGTCGGTCGTGAACGCGGCCGCGCGCGCGGCGGCGTATTTTTCGTCGCGCCGCCGCATTTTCACCAGCGCGGGCCAGACGGCGCCCAGGAGTTTCTCAAACCCGGCATCGTCGGGCGTCAGACCCGCGGCGGCCACCCGGGCGCGCACCGCCGCGACGAGGGCGGCGGGAATGCAAGCCAGCGGCGCCGGCTCGTCGCGCGCCAGCTCGGGCGAAAGGTCGAAGGTGATGTAGCTCGCGAGCAGGCATCCGCGCACGAGCGCATCCTCGCGCCCATCGAACTTCCCGCCGACGGGCTGGTGGTCAGCGTTGAAACTCCACGCGAGGCGGCGGCGGTGAAACCCGGTCTTCAGTTTGGACAGCACGCCGCCGTGGCTCATGCCCTCGACACTCTGGCCCTGGTGCCCCTCCGGCACGTTGGTGCCGATGAACGGAAACGGCACGGTGTCGAGCCGGCCGGCGAGCATCGCGTCGACGTCGTAAACCAGTTCGCGCGGGATGGAGTTTTGGTTGGCGGTGACGCCCAGTTCGAGCGCGCTCATCGCCCACTCGACCGCCGGCCAGTGCAGCGTCGTGAACCGCGCGCCGACGCCCAGCGTGCCGCGGCCGAGCCGGCCCGCGGTCGTGGGAAAAATCGTCGAGTCCGGGTCGTGCTCCTGGACGAGATTCTTGAGCGTGAGCAGATTGGCCCACGAGGCCGGAAAATAAGTCGCGTCGGCGTGGGCGACGCCGTCGGCGAGGTCCACCCGCTCACGCTCGTGGCCACGAAGCAGCCGCCAGGCGCAGTCGCCGGCGGCGTTTTCCACGAGGGTGAATTCGCCGGCCTTGGTGGCGAAGCGGCTTTTCGCATACTCGGTGACCTTGCCGGTCTTGACGTCGGCCGTCAGCGCCGGCCAGTCGAGGCAGAAGTCGGGCGAGACGCAGGGGTTCGACGCAATCCGCAGATTGTTTTCCAGGAGGAATTCGTTGATCGCGGACATCGGAGGGAGAAGTTGAAAGGGGAAAGTTGAAGGTGGAAAGTCAGGGCAGGAGAACGGAGGAAACGGAGTTCGGTCTTTCAGCTCCCAGATTTCAACTGCGCCGTGGTGCGGCGCTAGATCGTCATCGCGTGGTAGCCGCCGTCCACGATGAGTTCCTCGCCGGTGATGAAGGAGCCCGCGCCGTCGCTGGCGAGGAGCAGCGTGGCGCCGATGAGCTCACGGGCCTCGCCGAAGCGCTTCATCGGCGTGTGGCCCATGATGCTGGCGACGCGGTCGGGCGTGAGGACCTTCTTGTTTTGCTCGGCGGGGAAAAAGCCCGGCACGAGCACGTTGACGCGCACGCGGTGCGGGGCCCACTCGCGCGCGAGGTTGAGCGAGAGGTTGTGGACGGCGCTCTTCGTCGCCGAATAGGTGAAGACCCGCGAGAGCGGCACCACACCGGACATCGAGCCGAGGTTGATGATCGAGCCGCCCGAGCCGCGCTCGACCAGATACTGGCCGAAGACCTGGCAGCCGAGGAACACGCCCTTGAGGTTGACGCGCACGATGCGGTCGAACTCCTCCTCGGCGATGTCGAAGAACGGTGTGGCGGAGTTGACGCCCGCGCCGTTGACCACGATGTCCACGCGGCCGCTGCGCATGAGCACGGCGGCGAGCAGACCCTGCAATTCCGCCTTGCTCGACGCCTCGGCGGCGTGAAACCACGCCTGGCCGCCGGCGGCGGTGATTTTCTGGAGGCGGGCGGCGGCTTTGTCGGCGTTGCGCCCGACGAGGACAACCTCGGCGCCGGCGCCGGCGAGGCCCTCGGCCATCGCGCCGCAGAGTTCGCCGGTGCCGCCGATGACGACGGCCACCCGGCCGCGGAGACTGAAGAGCTGGTCAAGGTAGGAACTCATGGGGGAAAAGGGCGCGGAGGCGGGCCCGATCCTAGCGGGAAGCGGCCGGCCCGTATATCGGATATTGCGAAAAAGAGTTTATATTTTGCGAACGATGGTTCATGCCGGAGCCCGCACCATGAGCCCCCCGCGATCCCGCCGCGTCGCCGTCTTCCTCTCGCTCTCGACCGACCAGGGGCGCGGCATCCTGCGCGGCATCGCGCGCTTCTTCCACCAGCGGCCCGAGGTCACGGTGCTGAAGTTCCACGACCCGCGGGCCTACGACGCTGCGGCGCTGCGGCGGCTGCGGCCGGACGGCATCATCGGGCGCGTGGCGACCCGCCGCGACGAGACCGTGCTCGCCGGGCTCGGCGTGCCGGTGGTCAACGTCGCGGGGCAAATCGCGACCCCGCGCCTGCCGTTGATCAACACCGACGACCTGCGGGTGGGCCGGCTCGCGCTCCGCCACCTGCATGGCCGCGCCTACCGGAACTTCGCCTACTGCGGCAACACGACGCATCTCGGATCAGTGCTGCGTTACCGGGGCTTCTGCGCCGAGGCGCGCCGCCTGGGCGTGACCGCCGCCATCCCGCGCCACATTCTGCCGCACGGCGACCAGGACGCGCCCTACCCGGAGGCGTTGCGCGCGCGGCTCGCGGCCTGGTTGAAAAAACTGCCGCGACCGGTCGGCCTGCTCGGGTTCACCGACCGCGTGGCGCTGGAGCTCGACGGCGCCTGCGCCCGGCTGAGACTGCGCGTGCCGGAGGAGGTCGCCATCCTCGGCGTGGGCAACGACCTCGCGCGCGTGGAGTTCGCCCACGTGGCCCTGTCGAGCATCCAGCTCAACACGCAGCACATCGGCCTGCTGGCCGCGGAAAAGTTGCAGGGCATGATGGACGGCGCGGCCGGCGCGGCGGACGAAACCCTCGTCAGTCCGCAGAAAATCGTGACGCGCCGCTCGACCGACCGTTTCGCGGTGGACGACGAGGTCGTGGCGCTCGGCCTGGACCACATCCGCGAGAACGCGGGCAACACGATCTACGTGGAGGAGGTCGCCCGGGCGGCGGGCGTGACGCGGCGCGTGCTCGAACTGCGGTTCCGCGCCAAGCTCGGCACGTCGGTCTATGCCGAGGCGCAGCGGCAGCATTTCGAGCGCGCGCTCGAACTCATGCCCGAGCGGACGCTGACGCTGGGCGAGATCGCCGACGCCGCGGGTTTCGAGAGCCCGTCCGTGTTCGCCGCGGCCTTTCGCCGCCGCTACGGCGCGACGCCCTCGGCGCACCGGAAGCGCCTGCTCGGGCCGCGCTAGGCAGCTCGGGGGTTAAACTGCTCGGCAAGGAATCGCCGCTCCCCAGAGGGAATGTCACTTAATAGGTGACATTGGGTCTTCGGATTTTTTGGAGAGGTAACAAGCAAACATCCTCGGGGCATTCTGCTGGCCAGCAGAACGGGGTATCGGACCCGTCGCGAATGAAGCCGGAACATCGTCGGCTGCAGACGCTCCGGCCCGGCCGGAGCGAGGAGGTCTCAAGCGCGGCGGGTTTTCGGGCGGGGGCGACGGGGGGCCGCGCGCAGGCTGCCCCCGTCGATCCATTCGCGCTCCACCATCTCGATGCGCGGGTGCTTGGGGAGGCCAAAATCCCGGCTGGCGATGCGCGCGGCGAGCAGCTCGACGGCCCACGCCCCCATGTGCCGCTGGATTTGTTGCATGCCGGAGAATCCCGTGCCCTCCACGATTTGCGAGACGACGGCGACGCCGAGACTCCGGGGAACCGCGAGGCGGCGCGCGCGCAGGAACTCGCGGAGTTCGGCCAGGGCGGCGGTGACGCGCACGAAGACCATGACGGCCGGCCGGTGCGCCTGCAGCCAGGCATGCAGCGGCGCACCCTCGACGTGTTCCAGCCGCAGCACCGGGAGCGTGACCACGCCGGGTCTTTGTTCGCCCCAGCCGAGGTAAGCGCTGGAGCAGGCCCGGGCGTGTGCGCAGATCCTCGGAACGGCCCAGCACCAGGCCGGGCCGGCGGTAGCCCAGCGCATACCGGCGGTCGAGCGCCCGCCAGTTGTCGCTGAAGAAATGGCTGACGACCCGGTGCCGGCTCGGCAACGTGGTGGGCGCCGGGATGAACATCGCCTTCCCCCTCGTCGCTGGACGCCTGCTCGACCGCTTCTCCGCCCAGGGCAATATCGCGGGCGGTTACGCCCTGCTCTTCGCCGGCTGCGCCTCCGCCTACCTCGTCGCCTCGCCGTCCAGCACCTTCTCGCACCGCGATTCGAAATGAAAAGGCTCCCCTCCGTCCTGAGCTCCGCGCCGGAATCGCGTCGGCGGCGCAAAGCCTATCCGCCCACCGCGAAGAACCCCCGCCCGGGGAACTCGGGGTCGGCTCAACTCACGACCCGCCCCACCCGACCGCGGCCGACGGTTGGCCGCGGCGGAAACCCGGCACGCTGAGGCGACAGCCGGGCAACAAAAAGGCCGGTCCGCAGACCGGCCGGAATTATTTTGCCTTTGGGAGGGCGTTTGCGCCCGGCAGTCGCGACCAAGGTCGCGCCCGCCGCAACTTCACTTGATCTCCTTGTGCAGCGTGTGGCGCTTGAGGAAGGGATTGTATTTCTTCTTCTCGATGCGCTCGGTGACGGTCTTTTTGTTGCGCTTGGTGAGGTAGCGCGAGACGGGTTTGCCCTCTTTGCGGGCTTCAGTGCATTCTAAGGTGACGACTTCTTGCATGGTTGAAACGGGTTAAAGGGGTGAGAGCAAAGCCCCGTCGCTGCCCCATGCAACCTAAAAGTTTGCTTTCCGCAGAGCGGCCGGCGAGTTCGGGACTGGCGGCGGCCGCCTCCCCCGCTCCCGTCGAACCCGAGTTGGAGGGACGACCTCCGCGTCGTCCTTCTTCGCTCCGTGTCGCCCGCGCGCGCGTCGGACCGGACGGAGCCGGCCCCTCCCTTTAAGCCTATCCGCAGTTGCAGCGACCGGCTTGGCCGCCCCCGACTCACGCGCTCACTTTCTTTTCGGTCAGCGGCATCATCACGCCGCGGCGGAAGAGCGTCACCTGACCCGAGCTCGACGACACCACGATGGCGATGCAGTCCGCCGCGACCGAAATCGCCGCAGCCGCCGCGTGGCGCGAACCGAGTCCGCTCGGCAGCGAGTGATTGTAGTCCGCCGACTGGATCAGCGAGCCGGCCGACTCCACCACCCCGTCGCCGCGAATGACGAACGCGCCGTCGATCGAGGAGAACTCCTTGATCGTTTCGTCCATGAACGGATTGAGGATGTTGCGATCCTCCTCCTTGTAGCCGTAAAACGGATTCAGCACGAGCGGCTTGATTGTGCGCTGAACCTTCGCGCTGTCGCCGACGACGAACAGGCAGCCGACCGGCCGGCCTTCGCGGCCCTCGACCGCCAGCTCCGTGGCGACGCCGATCACACGCTCGAGCACCTCGGGCTTCACGTCCTCGGGCAGCAGGTCCGCGTGGCCGGTCAGCAGGGTCTGAAATTCCTTTTCTACGTCGACGACCACGATGGTGTCGAACTGGTTGCTGCCCGCGATGCCGCCGACGCAGCAGATCCGGTCGCTGAACGTCACGAGGCCGCGCGTGAGCGCCACGAGCACCGCGCTGCGCAACTGCGCCATGCGCTGGTTGGAAAACGAGCGCACCTGGATCGTGTCGCCGTAGCGCCCGGGGTGATCCTCAGCCTCAGCGAGATTGCGCGACACGAGGATGGTCTTGATCGCCGGGTTCCACTTCGGCGCCTCGAAATGCGCCGCGAACGTGTCGCCGAAAATCATCAGGCCGTTGCAGCCGCTGCCGCGCGCGACCTTGGCCGCCTCGCGCAGCACCGTGCGGTTGACGCGGTTTTGCTGGACGGGCGCGACCTTCGCCGAGATGCCGCCGAAGCCCGCGTAGAGCCGGTCGTAGAGCGTGCCGATGTCGGGCGCCTGCACCAGGCGGTCGACGAAATCCTGCTCCTTCATCAGCCGCGCAATCGAGGCGAGCACCTGCAGGTAGTCGCGCGCCTTCTCGTCGGCGATCAGCATGATGACGAGGCGCACCGGCTCCGTCTCCGCCGCGCCGTCGTAGCGGATGCCGTAGTGGCTGCGGCCGACGGCGAGGAGGTAACGCCGGCCCATCTTCGCGCGCACGTGCGGCAGCGCGACGCCGAGGCCGAGGTAAGTTGTCATCGTGCTCTCGCGGCGCAGCAGGCCCTTGAGCAGCGCGTCGCGGTTCAAGTCGGGAAACCGCTCGACCGTCAGGCCGAGCAGTTCGACGAGCGCGCCCTCGAGGTCGGCGCTGCTCAGATCGACGACGCGCCCCCGGGTGATATATTTGTCGAGCCGCATGGAAGCTACAGTTTAGAGTTGAGGGTTGAGAGTTGAGAGTCGAAATCCGTTTTTGGCCGTGCCCGCGGTGAAATGGCTCTCAGCTCCGGACTCTCAGCTCTCAGCTCTCAACTTCACGTCACTTCTCCCATTCGAGCGCGCCCTTCTTCACCTCGTAGAACAGGCCGAGCACGAGCACGCCGAGGAAGAACAGCATCGGCGTGAGGATGGCGATGTGGTTCGCCAGAAAATCCCGGTAAACAAACGTCCACGGAATGAGGAACACGACCTCGATGTCGAAGAGAATGAAGAGCATCGCGGTGACATAGAACTTCACCGAGAAACGCGTGTGCGTGCTGCCCTCCGACAGGATGCCGCACTCGTAGGCGGCGTCCTTGATCTTGCCGCCGAACGCACGCTGGCCGAACAGGTGGCTGGCGGCGATGATCCCGCCCGTGATGCCGGCGGCGAGGAGGACTTGGATCAGGATCGGAAGATAGGCGGCGGAACTCACGACGGAGAGAGTTGCCGCGCGGTGCCGCGACTCAAGGGGAAATTTTCCGCCGCGGACGCTCCCAGTGCGCGCGCCAGTGCGGGAAGCGCGCCTTGCCGGCCCAAACCTGCGCGAACAACTTGAAAAGTAAGACTGAGCGCAAGAAGCCAAGCCGCGAGCTGAAGCCTCGCGCTACTTCGGGGCCCAGCCATTTTGAAACGCGGAGATCGCGGAGGGCGCGAAGGAAGGACGGCGTGAGTTTGGCTGACTTCCGCGCTCTTCGCGTCCTTCGCGTTTCAATCTCTTCGGTCCGCCGCGGCTCACCGGGACGGTTCGCCCTACCCGCCTCCGCTCAGTTCCCGTCGAGCTTGACCCAGGGGACGTGTTTCGTGTCGCGGGAGCCGACGCCGAGCTGCTGGGTGAAGTCGAGGAGGCGCGAGTCGTCGTCGGAGATGGGCTCAAACCCGGTGCGTTTGCGGGCGAGGTTCATCTTCTCCAGCATGAGCGCGTCGAGCACGACGGGGTCGGAGCTCATCCAGAGGCGTTTTTCGGAGACGGTGTAGAGCGAGTTGAAATACGGGCCGCCGATGAACTGGTAGAGTTCGAGGCTCACGAGGTTGAGCAGCCAGCCTTCGCGCAGCTCGGGGATGGCGGCCATCTCGGCGACGGCGGCGGGCGCGGTGGCGGGGCTGCGGAAAAAGCGGAAGGTGTTGCTCGCGTTCCAGAGGGTGGCGTTGACGAGCGCGCCGTTGACGCCGAGCACGGCGTGGTCGGTGTAAACGGGCAGGTTGATCCAGAAATCGGCGTCGAGGAACAGCGGCGTGGCGAGGAAGCTCTTGCGATCCTCCTCGGTGGTGGTGGTGGATTTGCCTTTGGCGCTGACGAGGGCTTCGCGCTCGTTGGTCACGGGGTCGAACCGGGCCGGGAGGGGACTGTCGTAGAACCATGAGGGGTCGTAGAATTTGCCGGACTCGAGCACATAGACCGGGTGGCCGGGGAACGGCGCGACGCCGGTGACGAGCGACGGGAGGTAGCCGGTCATGCGCAGGCGCAGGGGGTTGAGGCCGACGAGGAAGATGTTCTTGGTGGCGAAGCCGCGTTTCTCGAGCGCGGCGATGACGGCGCGGGTGAGCCCAAAGGGCGTCTCGAGGCCGGGGCCGGAGTCGGTGTAGATCTTCAAGCCGACCTTTTTCTTGGGACCCGGCACGAGCTTGCGGCCGGTGCGGGCCTCGAACGCCTCAAAGAGCCGCTCGACGGCGTAGCGGTAGTCGGCGTCGCTGAAGTCCTTCAGTTTCTCCTCGAAGACCGGGAGGCGGGCGGGCGGCGGGGCTTGCGCGGCCGCAGGTTTGTCGCCCGCCCGGGCGGGGAGGGTCGCGACGAGAGCGAAGGCGGCGAGGCCGAACAGGCGGAGGATTGTGGACGAGGGAGCGATCATGCGTGGACAGCGGCCGGGGCCGGAGTGGCGGCGGTCGCGCACGTTGACAGACGCCTTCGGGCGACAAAAGTTTAATCTTTCCTGAGAATTCGACGGGGCGGGGTCGCGGCGGGGCCGGCGAGCCCGCCCGACCACCCGGTCAATCGGCGGCAATGCGATTTTGTTCTCGGCGAAAGTCATCCTCCATCGCTACAGCTACACGCCATGCCCGTCATCAAATCCAGCAGCCTGCGCGACCTGAAGAATCGCGTGAACATCGCCGACGTGGTGTCGCGCGTGGTGTCGCTGCGGAAGGCGGGCGGCGTGCGGTTCAAGGGGCTGTGCCCGTTTCACCAGGAGAAGACGCCGTCGTTCAACGTCGATTCGGGGAAGGGCTTCTACAAATGTTTCGGCTGCGGCAAGGCGGGCGACATCATCAGCTTTGTCATGGAGACCGAGGGCCTGCAGTTCACCGAGGCGGTCGAGGCCATCGCGCAACGCTTCACGGTGACGCTCGAATACGAGGAAGGCTCCGGCGGCCCGACGCGCGAGGACCGCTCGCTGAAGCAGGAGATTTTCGCGATCCACGACCAAGCGGCCGAGTATTACCGGCAGGCGTTTCTCGCGCCGACGCCGCACGGGGAGTTCATCCGCGACTACTGGACGGCCAACCGGAAATTCACGGCGGAGCTGGGCGACGAGTTCAAGATCGGTTTTGCACCGCCGGAGGACGCCGGCCTCGCCGCCGTGATGATGAAGAAGCAGTTCTCCGAGGAGGCGCTGCGCCAGTGCGGACTTTTCTACCTGCGCGACGGCGCCGTGCTGACACTCAGCGCGCTGCGGCCGCGTTTCCGCGGGCGGCTGATGATCCCGATCCGCGACCACCAAGGACGCATCGTGGCGTTCACGGCGCGGCAGCTCGAGCTGACGCCGAAAGACGATCCCTCGCACGAGGCGAAATACGTCAACTCGCCCGAGACGCCGATTTTCTCGAAGAGCAGTCTGCTCTTCAACCTCGACCGCGCGCGCACCCACGCCGGCGAAGGCCGTCCGTTCGTGCTCGTCGAGGGCCAGCTCGATGCGATGCGCTGCTGGAGCGTCGGCCTCAAGACCGCAGTCGCGCCGCAAGGCACCTCGATCACCGAGGGCCAGTTGCAGATGCTGCGCCGCTACCACTCGCAGGCGGAATGTTTTTTCGACAGCGACGGCGCCGGGCAAAAAGCCGCGCTGCGTTTCCTGCCGATGGCGCTGAAGGCCGGGCTCGAAGTGCGTTTCCTCACTCTCGCCGGCGCCGAGAAAGTCGACCCTGATCTGCTCTTCCTCGAAAAGGGCTTCGCCGCCTACGACGAGGTGCGGCGGAGCTCGCTCAACGCGATGGAGTTCGCCTGCCGCTCGGTGCTGCCGGGCGTCGCCGCGGCTTCCGCCGAACTGAAGGCGCGCACGGCGACGACGCTGTTTGAGATCATCGCCCACGCCGAGTCCGACATCGCGCGCACGACGTTCCTCGGCGAAGTCGCCGCCTACCTCCGTGTGCCGCACGCGTCGCTGGAGCAGGACATGCGGAGGTTTCTCGCCCGGCGTTCCGGCGCTCGCTCCTCCGGCGCCGCCGCCGCGCCGGCCCCGGCCGCCCCGCCCCCAAGCGGCCAGTCCACCGAGGAGCACCTGCTTTATCTTTGCCTGCACCACGAGTCGTTGCTCGCCGCGCTCAGCGCCCAGCTCCCGCACGAGTGGATCGACGTGTCCCACCCCGCCGGCCGGCTGCTCGACCGCTTCCTCGCCGAAACGCAGCACAACGGCTGGCCGGGCCGCGACCACCTCGACCCGTTGCTTGAAACCGATGAGGAAAAGACCCTCGTCGCGACGCTGCTGTTTGACCCGCCGGCCGACGACGATTTGAGCAAAATCGCCAACGAGGGACTGCGGTCATTACAGCGCCGTTTTCTCGACCCGCGCCAGCGTCAAATAGAACTTGAAATAGCCTCGAAAGGCACAAATGGTGACCCTGACTTACTTTCACTCTTGAAACAGCGCGCCGAAATCACCCGACAGCTCCAACATCCGCCCCAGATTGCGCTGGCTTTGTGATGCCACCGCCCCGCGCTGCTGTCTGCCGTAACCCGCCCCGGGACCACCACTTTCGATATGCCGAGCAAATCCAAGCACGCCGCCTCGTCCAAGAAATCCTTCAAGGACCAGTCGCCCGCGAAGTCGCACAGCAACGAGCCCGCCAAGGCCGTCGCTGACAAACCCCATACCCCGGCGGCCAAGCACCACGACGCGCCGAAGTCCGCCCCCGTGCCGCCCGCCGGCAAAGGCGACGGCGCCGCCCCGCCGCCCGGCAAGATCGCTCCGCCCGTGCTCGCCCTCTCGGCCGACGCCACCAAGGAGTTCAAAGAAAAGGCGCTCGAGAATCTTTCCGGCGATCTCAATGACAAGATCCGCTACCTGATCCGTCTCTCGAAGGAGCAGGGCTACCTCACCTACACCGACATCAACGAGGCGTTGCCCGAATCGGTCGACAATCCCGAGGACATCGAGAACGTCATCTCCGTCCTCCAGAATCTCGAGATCGACATCCTCGATCCGGGCGAGGTGGACAACTACAAGCAGCGCCAGGAAGAGGCCGAGGAGGAGGAGTCGCGCACGTCAAACAACGACATCCTCGACGATCCCGTGCGGATGTATCTCAAGCAGATGGGCAAGGTCCCGCTGCTCACCCGCGAGCAGGAAGTCGAAATCTCCAAACGCATCGAGAC
>JACQFT010000198.1 GCA_016199925.1 Opitutia bacterium
CCAGCCCGTCGTCACCGCCACCGCCAGCCGCTTTCGCACCGACATCGGCGCCACCGGCACCGCGCCCTCGTTCCGCAGCACCGACGACAACGTCCGCCTCGGCGTCAGCCAGCAGCTCTACAGCGGCACCAACGTCAGCGTGAGCAGCAACCTCGACCGCACCCGCAGCGACCCGGCGCTCACGGCCCTCAACCCCGCCTACAACGCCGACGTCACCGTCGCCGTCCGCCAGCAGTTGCTCCGCGGCCTCTCCCCCGCCGTCAACCGCGCCAACCTCGACCGCGCCCGCCTCGCCTTCACCCGCGCCAACCTCGACTTCAAGTCCCGCGCGCTCGACATCATCCAGTTCACCGAAAACGCCTACTACAGCGTCGTGTTCGCCCGCGAGCAGCTCGAAGTCCGCAACTTCTCCCTCGCTCTCGCCAACCGCCTCTGGGAGGAAGCCAAGACCCGCCGCGACACCGGCGTCGCCACCGACCTCGACGTCCTCCAGGCCGAAGTCGGCGTCGCCAACGCCCGCCGCAACGTCCTCCTCGCCCACCAGTCCGTCAAGGACACCGAGCAGAATCTCCTTTCCCTCATCGGCCAGTTCGAGCTCGACGCCCCGCTCGGCACCGCGAAATTCGCCGACTACGACGGCGCCGTGCCCCTCTTCGCCTCGTCCTACCAGATGGCCAAGGAAATCCAGCCCGACTACCTCTCCGCCGTCGCCGCCGTCGAGCAGAGCAAGCTCGACGTCAGACTCGCCAAGGACGCCACCAAGCCCGCGCTCAGCGTCGGCGGCGCAGTCGGGTTCAACGGCCGCCGCGGCAGCACCGGCGACGCGTTCTCCGACGCCTTCGACCGGCAGAACAACTCCTGGCAGGTCGACCTCTCCCTCACCTACCCGTGGGGCCGGCTCGGCGACAAAGCCCGCTACCGCCAGAGCCTCTCCGTCCTCTCGCAGCAGACGCTCCGCGTCCGCCAGCTCGAGCAGGACATCGAACTCCAAGTCCGCACCGCCGTCCGCGCCGTCGACACCAACATCGAGAGCGTGAAGATCGCCACCCAGGCCAGCCAGCTCAGCCAGCGCCAATACGAACTGGAGAAAGCCAAGTTCGCCGCCGGCCTCTCGACCAGCCGCCGCGTCCTCGAATCCCAGAACGATCTCGAGACCGCCCGCGTCAACGAACTCCAGTCCCGCGTCAGCCTCAGCACCTCCCTCGCCGCCCTGCACCGCATCGAAGGCAGCTCGTTGCAGCGGTATGGCGTGACGTTGCCTTGAGCCACGCTGCGTAGCGGCAGGCGTCCTCGTCTGACGAAATCCCACAGGCACGGAGTCCTGTGGCTACTTCCGATCCGTCCGAATCCGTGTCATCCGTGGCAAAAGAAAATTCCCGCATGACCGGCCAGTAGCCTACGCGGTCGCACCGCGGCCTTCTTTGTAGCGCGGTGCTTCAGCCCGCGTTCCTTTGCCTTCTCCCATTTTTGTGCTCATTGTGTTTTTTGTGGCTACTCTGATTTAGGAAACTCTGACTGCCTTCCCCATGACCACCATCGCCACCGTCAACAAAGCCGAGGAAGCCCACCTCATCCGCGCGCTCCTCGAGGGCAGCGGACTCGCCGCGTTCGTCCGCGACGAGTTCATGGTGACCAACGATCCCCTCGCCGTCGTCGCCCTCGGTGGCATCAAAGTCGACGTGAACGACGAAGACGCCCCCCGCGCCCGCGAGATCCTCGCGAGCGGCGGACAAGGGGCTCCCGCCGAAATGTAGGTCCGGCGCTCGTCACCGCGTCGAGAACGCTCATTCACGCCGGCCTCTCTGAGGCCCCGTCCTTCCGCACGCTTTGGATCGCATTAGATGGACTCAGGTCAGCCCCAGCCACCTTTTCACCGCCGCCTCAACCAACGCCAGCGTCGCGCCGTCGATCATTCCGAGGCGGCGGACAAGCTGCACCGTGGGCACGGTGGCGACGCCTTGCGCGTCAAAGACCCCAGTCTCGAAGCCGCGCCCAGTGTGCACCACTTCGAAACGGGTGCCGCGCACACTGGTCGTGCGCGGGACAAACGTCACCAGCGACCGTTCCTGATCGATGTAGGCCACACTGAGGATCAACACGGGGCGCGTCTTCGCGACCATCCCAAGATCAACCAACCAGATCTCGCCGCGCTGCGCCCGGCTCACCTGGCCTGCTCCTCGTTGTCATAGGCTTGGAAAAGGGAATCGGCTGCGTTGAGCAACCCCTGACGTTCTTCATACCAAGCCGCCAGCTCGCGCCGCTCCTGCGGCGAGAGTTTTTCAATGGCGGATTCGATTTCAGCGACGGTGCTCATGCCGGCAACCATGAGAATTTTTCCACTGTTGGCAACTGCTCTGAAAGATGGCCCCGTCGTCGCCCTCGGTGGCATCAAAGTCGACGTGAACGACGAAGACGCCCCCCGCGCCCGCGAGATCCTCGCGAGCGGCGGACAAGGGGCTCCCGCCGAAATGTAGGTCCGGCCTGTGACCGGCCGCTTGGGCCAGTCTCAGACTGGCCCTACCCATTGCAATTTGGCACCAGCCGGATGCGCGAGCCTCCATCGGGCAGCCAGTCGAATATGGACGGGCTAAGACTCGTCCATTGACAGGCAGTAACAATTATTGAGAGGCCAAATTCCCGGGTGGCACTTGAAGTCCGTTCGCGTGCAAAAACCGCAGATAGGTTTCTCGATCGGCGAAAATTTGACTGGCAGGAACCCGCAAAGCCGCTGCGCGGTGGACCGCAATCTCCGTGAGGTAAGTCTTCCAAAGCGGCAGAATGGATTTCATCGGCAGCTCCATCGCCGCTTCCAGATAATTGCTGTAACCACCGAAGTTTTGTTCGGAGATCAATTGTAGCATGCGTTTGAATTTACCGTGTTGCCACAGAAACGTAGAAATAAGTCGTAGTTCTGAAGTGTCGTAACCGGTGCGCGGTTCGCGTCCAGTGACCAGCCGATCAAGATCAACGGTGGTGAGTTTGCTGCCGAGCGCTTCAAGGCGCCATGGGTTGTGAAAACCCCAAACTACGACCATCGAATTCCCCTCCTGATAGCCGAAAAATTTCTCGAAGAATGACGGTATGGCTTCGACGGCCCAGGGGGGTCTCGCCTTGAGGTTGTTCTCCACCAGCGGGTGCATGATTTCGTGCGCAAAAGTTCCCCAGCCGGAATCCTCGTAAGTGGCGAAAAGTTTGAATCGCGGAAGATATATCCCGAAGTTTGGTGGATTGCTCTCCGCGAACTCGCGGCGGAGAAAACGTTGAAAAGAAGCTCGGTCAGGAAGGACCAGCACCGTGATCGGATAGTCGAAGTCTGTTTTGATGAAGTCACGGTTTATCAAATCCACAAAGCTATCGGCAAAGCGGGCAAACGCCGATGCGTCCCACGTCGCGCGTTGGTAACGCACATCGAAATACCTGCTCTTGATGTTCAGAGGCAATTTCTGCGAAAAATCCCGGGCGTCAGTTACTGCCGGCAGGAAAAATAACGCGCAAAACAAGATAACACCATGAGCCGCCGAATGTCTTACATGTTTCATTGGGGAAAATTGCTAGGGTAAATTAGGGCGACACAACTGTGTTACCGCATTGGTCCGAAAGCGCAGAGATTGCGCATCTCCCTTGTCCTGCCAAGCCACCAATTCACTAGCCGCTCCGAAAACTTCCACGCTCGACGCACGCCCCTCCCGGCCCAGACTGCGGCCATGACGAAATCGAAACGTCCCTCCGCGCCCGCGGCCTCCTCCCCGCCGGCTCCCGCCGCTGCCGCCAGCCCCGCGTGGTTCACCTATTTCCTGTGCACGCTCTGCGGCCTGCTCATCGGCTCGTCCGGCACCTATTTGCTCCTCGCCTCCAAGCTCCAGCAAGGCGGCCCGCGCGTCGCCTCCTCGTCCGGCCCCGGCGCCGCGACCGCCCTCCCCGCCCCCGGCGGCGACACTCATCTGCCCGCGCCGGAGCTGACGGCCGGCCTCGCGCCCGCGCAGGCCGACCGCACCCTCGGCAATTTTTATTACGACCACAGCGAATGGCCGCTGGCGATCCGCCACTATGAATCCGCGATCAAGCAGGGCTCCGACGACGCCGACATCCGCACCGACCTCGGCAACGCCTACCGCTTCCTCGGCCGCGCCAACGAAGCCCTGACCCAATACCAGCTCGCGCAAAAACAAAATCCGCAGCACGAATTCAGCCTCTTCAACCAAGCCGGCCTCTACGCCGAGCTCCTCGGCCAGCCGCAGGAAGCGATCAACCTCTGGAACGAATACCTCACTCGCTTCACCAACGGCAAGAGCGTCGCCGCCGCCCGCCAGCTCGTCGCCCAGACCCGCGCGCAGATGAGCGGCCTGCTGCCCGCCGCTCCCGCCAATCCG
>JACQFT010000021.1 GCA_016199925.1 Opitutia bacterium
CGTCCCGCCGTCGCCAAGGCGACGGCGGGCAAGCAAGCGCCAGCCCTCCACACGAAAAGTTGAGCCGGCACGCCCCTTTGCCTCATCCAACAAAAAGCCACGGCGCGCGTGGGCGCCGTGGCTCAATCGTATCGCGGGCCGGTCGGCCGCGCGGTTCGGAGTCGGTTTAGTAGCGGTAGTTCGCCCCGAGCGAGAAGAGGGTCGCATCGGTGTCGCGCCGCACGAAGTTGTGCTGCACTTTGGCGGTGAGGTCCCACTCTTTCGTGATCCGGTAGCTGGCCTTCACGCCGAGGTCATACTCGTTGCTGTTGAAGCCGGTTTGGCGGACGAAGTTCAGGTAGGGCGTGACGGTGAGCGCCGGCGCCGCCTGGAACTCAACGCCGGTGCCGACGAGGAACGCGAAGGAATCCTCGGAGAAGCTGCCGGCCTTGAACCAAGACCAGCCCGCGCCGGCCTCGACGTAGGAACGGCCCCAACTGTTGCTGGTGAAAGCGACGAGCGAACCGAAGAGGTCCTTCTGGTTGGCGTTCACGCCGAAGGCCGAGGCCTTGGCGTAGTCGAACGAGAATTTGGCGTCGAAGCCCGTGTTCAACGGCTGGTTGACCGTGAAGGTGAAGCCGCGCGCCGCACTCGGCGGCCCGTCCTGCAGTTTGGTATAGTCGAGGCTGAGGCCCGCGTAGGCCGCGCCGAGTTGGCCGCCGCTAAGTTCCGCGCTGGCCGGATTGGGCACCTGCGTGCCGGTGTTCTGGGCGAAGGCGCCGGCGGTGAGGCCGAGCGAAACCGCCGCAGTGAGAAGGAGTGACTTGATTTTGGTTTGGTTGGTCATGGTGTTGGAAACGTCCGCCGCGCACTGAGCACGGTGAACGAACCTATCAGACCGCGCGCCGCGCCTGAGTTCCGGCCGCAAAAACTTTTCCCGAATTCGCGGAACCACCCGCGCGCAGATTTGTCCGGCGCCGCTTTTTTCCGGCCGCTTGCTTATCCGGGCCGGGCAGCTAGCTTGCCCGCCGTATGAAACCACGTCTTCTCCTTGCCCTCATGAGCCTCTCCTCCCTCCTCTTCGCGTTTGCCCACGGCGACCCCCTGAAGGTCGGCGACGCCGCCCCCGCGGTCACCGGCGTCACCGAGACCGGCGCCAAGCTGAATCTCGGCGATGTCTATAAACAACAGACCTACACGCTCGTGTATTTCTATCCGCGCGCCGGCACCTCGGGCTGCACGGCGCAAGGCTGCTCGCTGCGCGACGACTACGCGGTGCTCACCAAGAAAGGCGTCGCGGTGATCGGCGTGAGCACCGACGACACGGCCGCCCAGACGAAATTCAAGGCGGAGCAACACTTCCCGTTCACGCTGATCGCCGACCCCGACAAGACCGTGATCAACGCCTTCGGTGTGCCGACCAAGCGCATCCCGGCGCTCGGCGAAATCGCGATGCGCCAGGCCTACCTGATCAAGGACGGCAAGATCATCTACACCGACTACAAGGGCACCACGAGCAAGCAGGCTGACGCCATCCTCGCGGTGCTCGCCGAGCAGAAAGGCTGAGCCGGCTGAGCCGTGGGGCCTGGACCTGTGGGAGCGTGCTTGCACGCGACTGTCGCGACCAAGGGCGCTCCCACAACAGCCAGACAACTGAGGGCCGCCGGCGAACCCTCCACGTTTGCCTTTCCGCGTCCACGAATCATTTTCTGCGACATGCCCCGCCGCCTCGCTCCGCTTGTCGCCGTTGTTCTCTCGTCGCTGGTTTCCCTTTCGCTCGCGGCCAAACCGCGGGCTCGCGACCTCGGCGTGCCCTTCGAGGGAAAACCCGGTCCGCTCAACGCCATCACCGACGTCGCCGGTGTCGAAGTCGGCCAGACCACGCTCATTCGCGGCGACGGCCAACTCGTCGTCGGCGCCGGCCCGGTGCGCACGGGCGTCACGGCGATTTTCCCGCGCGGCAAGGCGACCGACGCCGGCGTGTTCGCCGGCTGGTTTTCCCTCAACGGCAACGGCGAGATGACCGGCACCGCGTGGGTCGAGGAGTCGGGCATTCTCGAGGGCCCCATCGCGCTGACCAACACGCACAGCGTCGGCGTCGTGCGCGACGCGATCATCCGATGGCAGGTCGCGCACCGTCCGCGCGACAACCGGGTCTGGTGGTCGCTGCCCGTCGTCGGCGAGACGTGGGACGGCTGGCTGAACGACATCAACGGCTTTCACGTGAAGCCCGAGCACGTGTTCGCCGCGCTCGACTCGGCGAAGACCGGCCCGGTCGACGAAGGCAATGTCGGCGGCGGCACCGGCATGGTTTGCCACGAATTCAAAGGCGGCATCGGCACGTCGTCGCGCCTGATCAGCGGCTACACGATCGGAGTCCTCGTGCAGGCGAACTACGGCCTGCGTCATCAATTGCTCATCGCCGGCGTGCCGGTCGGCCGCGAAATTCCCGACGGCCAAATCCGCCCCGACGAAGCCGGCTCCATCCTGATCATCATCGCCACCGACGCGCCGCTGCTGCCGCACCAGTTGAAACGCCTCGCCCGCCGCGCGTCGCTCGGCCTCGCGCGCATGGGCAGTTCGTCCGGCGACGGCTCGGGCGACCTCTTCCTCGCGTTTTCTACCGGCAACACGATTCCCACCGAGCGCAAGAAAGCCGGCGACGTGAAGATGCTCGTCACGGAGGACATGAGCCCGCTCTTTGAGGCGACCGTGCAGGCGACCGAGGAGGCGATCACCAACGCGCTCGTCGCCGCCGAGACCATGACCGGCGTCGACGGCCACACCGTCGTCGCCCTGCCCCACGACAAGCTCCGCGCCGTGCTGAAAAAATACGGCCGGCTGGTGGAGAAGTGAGGTGCAGCCGAGTTTGCGCAAGGCGGCGTGCGTTGACCTCGACGCGCTGAGCGGCGTCTTGGGGCCGAGCCGCTCCACCCAAACCCC
This sequence comes from Opitutia bacterium, assembly GCA_016199925.1. GTDB lineage: Bacteria > Verrucomicrobiota > Verrucomicrobiia > Opitutales > Opitutaceae > JACQFT01. The sequence continues at coordinate 2,923 of JACQFT010000021.1, forward strand.
ATCCCCTCGTGCAGCCGAATGAGGCCCGCGCCAGTAGCTGACGCCTCTTTTCTCGGGGAGCGCCCGCGTCTCGAGGGCTGTCCTCGGCGTCTCGCCGAGGACTTTCGGAGGAGCCGGCGAGACGCCAGCTCCAGCACGCACGACACGTGCGCTCCTCGGGAAGTAGCCCTGCGGCTGTCAGCCGAAAACGCGAAAATAAAGATCCCCGGAGCAAGCTCCGGGGCATTCCAGAAACCTGTCCACTGTATTTGTGGGAGCGACCTTGGTCGCGACACGCACACCACACTGCGTCGCGTGCAAGCACGCTCCCGCAGCCCAACCAAGCCGGAGCAAGTCATGGCTACCCCTCACACGCAGCGCCTACAGCTCGTCGTCGTGCGCCGGCGCGAGCGCGGCGGCGCGCGGGTCGCAGCGGGCGCGTTCGATCCAGGCGCGGAAGAGCGTCACGCGTTCGAGCCATTCGGGCGGGAGTGGCGCGGCGACGAGGTCGATGGCGCGCTGCGAGCCGTCTTCGGCGGTGACGACATTGCGATCGTGCGTGTCGGCGACGAGCCACGGCACGCCTTCGAGAAAATACAGGCGCGGATGATCGCGGTCGGCGCGGAGAAACCGCGACGGCATCGGGATGAGGCGTTGCGGGTCGAAGTCCGAGACGTTCGCGCCGGCCGGCAGCGCACGGCCGAAGGTTTGCTTCGCAATCACGAAGCCTTCGGGCGTGATGCCCACGATCTCGGTCGGCATGCCGATTTCGTGGATGATGCGCTGCTTCTCAAACAGGAGCCGGTAGGTGCCGGGCACGGCGACGGCGTGCACGGCGTCGCCCTCCGCCGGCAAAAACTGGAACGCCGCGCCGACCGCGCCGCCTTCGCGGAAGAGGAAAAATTTGTAGACCGACAGGTCGGCGGTCGCGAACGCGAGGGCCTCCACGCCGCCGCCGATGCGGCGCAGTCGCGCGGTGTTGGCCTCGAAAGGATCGTCGACCTCGGTGCTGAATCCGAACGTCTCCAGCGGCAAAATGGGCAGCAGGGCGCTGAAGCGCCGGAGGGCGTCGCCGAACGCGGCCCATTCGCCGCCCGTCGGTTCCAGCAGGCTTACTTCGTCTTCGGCGAGGAGGACGAAATCGCGGTCTTGATCTGCGCGGAGACCGCATTGCCCTGCCGCTTCGACCAGGAGATCGAGCGCCCGAAGTCGTTGCCGGTGACCGTCCAGAACAGCGGCCCACCCTTCCGCGCCGGGGAGGCGGGGGCCTTGGAGGTAGGTGGGTTGCCCGGAGAATGGGTCGGTTTGCGGCATGACTCGGCCATGCGCCGAACGTCGCGCCGGGCGCGGCGGAACGCAAAGGATATTTGCGCGCAGGTTGTTCACCGGCGGCGGGCAAGGCGAGGAAACAAGCCGCGGCCGGCGCGCGGTTTTGGAAAAGGAACCGGCCGCCGGAACGGGAGCGGGCTTGCCCCGCCGCGGGAACCCGAAAACCTCTCGCTTGACACCCCCCGGCCCCTTCACTGACTTTGACCCTCTTTTTCTTCAAACCATGCAACCTACATTCCGCCCGCATAAACTAAAACGCGCCCGCAAGATCGGCTACCGCGCCCGCAAGGCCACCCGCGGCGGTCGTGCCGTCCTCGCCAACCGCCGTCGCAAGGGCCGCAAGCGCCTGACGGTCGTCTGACCCCGATGCGCCTGCGCGCCGGGCAACGCTTGCGGCGCACGCCCGAGTTTCGCGCCGCCCGAGAACAAGGCCGCCGCATCGACTGCGGGGCCTTTGTGCTGAATTGGCGGCTGCGCGACGAGGAATCTCCCGCCGGTCCCGTTCGCGTCGGCGTCGTAGCGTCCAAGGCTTCGGTCGGCGGCGCCGTCGATCGCAACCGCGCCAAGCGCCGCCTCCGCGCGCTGTTCCGCCGCCATCAAGCCAGCTTGCCCGCAGGATCAGATTTCGTCCTCACCGCACGCGCCGCGCTCCTCGGCATGGAATTCTCCGAGATTGAACAAAGATTCCTCCACGCCTGTCGCAAACTGCCCGTGACTCCCGCCCGTGCCTGATTTCCGCGACAACTTTTTTCGCCCGCTCGTCCGTCTGCCCGCCCGCGCCGCCAGCGGACTCGTCCGCGTCTACCAGCTGACGGTCTCGCCCG
>JACQFT010000204.1 GCA_016199925.1 Opitutia bacterium
ATTGCGAAAAGACGGACGACACGGAGGTCGTCCCTCCAAGGCGAAGCGATGGTCGTGAGTTGCATAGGGATTGGTCGAATGCCTCGGGGCTTTCCCCGAGGATGTTTACTCGGGGAGCACCCGCGACTCGCGGGCGGTGCCGGTGGGTCAGCGAGCTTGCTCGCGCCCCGCCAGCGGGCGGTCTCGGGAGTATTTTTGGGAACCACGGTTTGAATACACTCCGTGAATCGCGTGCTCCGAGCGGTGCGGGCGGCCGGCCGGGCGCGCGCCGCTGCCGACTTAGACCCAGCCGGGCTCGGCGACGGTGTGCGCGCCGCCGGCACTGCCGGTGTTGAGCGTGCCGGCCGGCTCAAAAAGCATGATCCAAACCTCGTGCTCCGCGACCGGCCGGTGTTCGACGCCGCGCGGCACGACGATGAGTTCGCCTTCGTGCAACACCTCGTGGCGCTCGCCGTCAGCCGCGCGGTAGTCCATGCGGAACGAGCCGCGGACGACGAGGAACATCTCGTCTTCGCGGTCGTGGTGATGCCACGGGAACGAGCCGTGCGCCTTGACGAGTTTCACGTGCTGGCCGTTAAGCTCGGCGACGATCTTCGGGGACCAGTGCTCGGTGAAGCGGGCGAATTTTTCGACGGGGTTGATCTTGTGCATGGCGAGAGCGGAGGTGTGGGCGTGAGGGGGCGGAGAAAATCAGCCGAGCAAGGCATAGCGCGGATAGGTGCGCTTGGCCTGCACAGCGGTGGAGAGATCGAGGTCGAGCGTGACGAACGGAGCCTCGGCCGACGTGGTGGCGAGCACCTTGCCGTCGGGCTCGATGATCCAGCCGCAGCCGCCGAAACCGAGTCCGACAGAGTGGCGGTTCGACGAAATGGAATACGCGCCGGAGACGATGGCCGCGGCGCGAGCACCGGTGATCCATTTTTCCACGCCCGGCGCATCGGTCGCGCGCGGCGTGGCGAGCAGATGGATGCCGGCCCGCGAATAGAGCCGCGCGGCGTCCATCGCCCAGAGTTCGGTGCAGATGGCGAAGCCGACCTTGGCCGCGCCCGCCTCGCCGGCGACAAACTCGGCGGGCCCGCGGTGATACCACGACGCCTCGAAGAACCCGTCTTCCTCGGGCAGGTAGCGTTTCGAATGAACGTCGGCGAGACCGTGCTCGCGCGACCAAACGTAGCCGACGTTCAGGCGCGTGTCGCCGCGCGTGACCGCGCGGGTGCTGAGGACGAGCGGCGCGTGCAGCTCCGGCAGGCGGGCGAGCCCGCGCTCGTGCGCCGCGACGACTTCGGCCCAGACCGCGGCGGAGAAATTGCTCTCGCGGCAGAACCACGCGTGGAAGGGCAACTCCGGCAAGAGCACGAGTTCGCTGCGCTGCTCCGCGATGTGCGCTGCGAGCGCGCGCCACGCTTTTTCAAAGGCCGGGCGTTCGTCGGGCAACTGGCAGACGGTGATCTTCATGCCCTAGCCAAAGGCGCGAACCGGCGCGGCGCCATGCCGAATCCGGAATCCGACCGGAACAGCGCCCCGCAAGAAATGGCTGTGCGGCGGCGAAGTCGGCTGAGCCACGGGACCGCGAAAGGTCCGCCTCATGGCGTCGGACCCCACGAGGGATCTCCACTCGCAGGCGTGTTGACGGCGACGATGGCGGCGACGGCTGGCGACGGGTTCGAGCACCAGGGATCCGATTCACCGTTCCGCCGGCCGGCAGAACGCTTCGGCTGGGCTGGGGCCGGGAGGGGAGCGTGCTGGCGCGCGACGATTGGCGGGCGAGTCGCGACCAAGGTCGCTCCCGCCAAAAAACGAGGCAAAGGGTGAAAGGTGGTAAAGACCCGGGCGGGCCCCGAGGCTCGTTACTCGTGCCCGCTGCGGTATTCCATCTGCGCGGCCACTTTCTTGGCGGCCGCGTCGCCCGCCCAGCGCTTGACCAAGTGCAGGCCGAGATCGAGCGCGGCGCTGACGCCCGCCGCGGTGATGACGCCGCCCTCGTCGACGATGCGCTGGCGCTCGACTTCGCCGCAGTAGGATTTCAGCTCGTCGAGCGCGGCGACGTGCGTCGTGGCGCGCCGGCCCTTGAGCCAGCCGCACGCGCCGAGCAGCAGCGCGCCGGTGCAGACGGAGATTTTCAACGGCACCGGCTCGGCGGTTTTCAGCCACGCGAGAAATTTTGCGTTGTGCTGGAGGCGCCGCGTGCCGAAGCCGCCGGGCACGATGATGGCGTCGTAGCCGGCGAGCGGCTCGGCGACTTTCGGGACGGTGATTTCCATCTCGCGGTCGTCGAACACCGACGACGTCAGCGCGCACAGGTCCCACTTGAGGCCGGACATCAGGTTCATCGAGCGCAGCCGCGTGACGGGATCGTAAACGCCGACAAAGTCCAGAGCGGTCACGCGGTCGAAGAGCACGAAAGCAACTTTCACCGCGCCAATTTAGCCGGCCTGCTTTGCTCGTGCAACGAAAGTGTCGCACCGTCTGGCCGGCAACCAGAGCCTCCCGGTTTGCTCGCGCAAACGTTTCCCCGTGGATCAGTGCGCCGGCCCACACTGACGAAACCCAGGCGGAAGGCCGTGGGCCGTCGACGCCGGGGCGCAGCTCCGGCCGGGGCCTTTTGTTTTGGACTGCTTCTGCTGGGGATGCGGCGCCCTCGCCGCGTTCCGACGAATCATCCGCGCCGAGGGCGACGCGGCTCCACGTTTTCCAAAACAAAAGACCCTGCAGCTCCGGCCGGGGCGCACCCCGGAAAAATTTTCTCGCCGGCCGGCAGGAATTTGCCGTTTATCGGCGCGCGGGCCGCAACAAGGGATTTTTATGCGCATTTGTTTCCGACTGCTCCGGCGGTCATGGGTGTTGAGTTTTGTTCTGCTTGCTTCCGGCGGCTTGGCGCAGGCGGCGGAAGGACCGTTGTGGCCGGACGCCCCGCCGGCGCAGCTCAAGGAGGAGTTGTTCGGGATTCGCCTAAGGATGAAGCTGGACACGGGCGGAGCGAAGGGCGCCACGAAATTTCTGAAGGCCGAGCTCGCGCGCGATCCGCTGCCGCACACGAAGGCGTTCGTCGCCTGGGTCAGCCTGTTTTCCGACGAGTGGAAAATCCCGGCCCTCGTCGATCCGGTGGCGGCCCGCCGGTTGGCGGAGGAGGCGGCCGCAGGCGGCAGCCTGGTCGGCGCCGACGTGTTGGGGCGGGTCTTGATCGAGGGACGCGGCGGCGAGCGCGACGTGCCGGCGGGCCTGCAACGCGTCGAGAGCGCCGCGCGCGCCGGATGCCCGCAGGCGATGGGGCGCTGGGGCGTTTACCTGCTGGAGGGCTTCGGCGGGCGGCAGGTCCGACTCGACGAGGGCGACAAGTGGGTCCGGCGCGCCGCGGCGCACGGCGCGCCTGCCGGACTGGCGGAGGCGGCCGACGGTTTTGCCGCGGGCAGGATGGGCGGAACGTCCGGGCCGGCCTTCGCCTTGCAATACGCGGTGCTGCTCGCGCAAAACAAATTCTCCGAGGGCGCCGGCCGGCTGCGCGAGTTGGCGAAAAAGGGCGTGCCGGGCGCAGATTTCTACCTGCTCTATGCGGTGGTCCAGTTTGCCAACGACGGTGGCGACATCATTCCGTCGCTCGGCCGGGAGATGGTGGCCGCGTTGGAGACGAAGCGGATCACGGATGGCCGCGGGTGGGTGGAGTTGGGCATCGCGCATCTGGAGGGTTTCTACGCGAAGCGGGATTATCCGCTCGCGCTGTCGTGTTTCCAACGGGCCGCCGGCCTCTCGGACGCGAAATTCTTTCTCGCCTACGCGAAGCTGCGCGGGTGGGGCGTGCCGCGGGAGCCGCACGCGGCGCTGGCGGAAATGGAGGCGCTGGCCGATGCCGGCAACGCGCGCGCCGCCGGCAAACTGGGCTGGCTCTACTACTGGGGCGCGTCCGAAGTGCCGGGCATGCCGAAGGACGAGGCCAAGGCCTTCACCTATCTCCGGCAAGCCGCGGCCGGCGGCCATTGGGTCGCGCTGATGAATCTCGGTTATTGCTACGACCACGGCATCGGCGTGAAGGAAAATCCGGTGCTCGCCAGCAAGGTCTATTTTGAAGCGCTCGACTACGGCGTGCTCGGCGCCAAGGAGCGCCTCCAGCGCAATCTCGCCTTCGCCAAGATTCCGTGAGCGCGCCGGCCGCCGCCGCCGGCGCGCGCCGCGGCGGAGCCGTCAGCCACGCGCCGCCAGCCGGGCATCGACCGACCACTTGCCGCCGCCGAGGACGGCGAGCGCGAGGGCGAGGCTGAGCGCGAGGAGGAAGAACTCGAAGCCCTCGCCCTTCTGGTTGCCAAACCAGTTCATGAAAAATCCGTTCGCCCGCAGGTGCCAGGCCGCGCCCGCCAGAATCACCGCGTGGCTGGCCGCCACGAACCGGGTGCCGGCCCCCGCGAGGAGCAGCAGCCCGCCGAAAAACTCGCCGAGGATCACGAGCAGGCCGACGAGCCACGGCGCGCCGACCGTCCCGGTGAAAAACGCCATCGTGCCGCTGAACCCGTAGCCGCCGAACCAGCCGAGCAGCTTCTGCGCCCCGTGGGCGAACATCATGAGGCCGAGCGCCAGCCGGAGAAAGACCGGCGCGAGAGAGTCGCCCGTGGCGACGAAACGGAGGAAGGAGGGAGATGGTTGCATATGCAACTACCATCCGGGAAGAAGTTGCCTTTGCAACTAAAATCTCCACCCTGCCCCCATGAAACCGCCGCTCCCGCCCGCCCACCGTGCCGCCTGGCGCGCCTTTATCTCCGCCTACTGGCGCGTCACAGCGCGGATCGAGGCCGGCCTGACCGCGCGGGCGCTGCCGACCCTCGCCTGGTATGACGTGCTCTACGGCCTCTACCTCGCGCCCGGCCATCATCGGCGCATGAGCGAACTGGCCGACCATGTGCTCCTCAGCCGCAGCGGGCTGACGCGCCTCGTGGACAAGCTGGAGCAGAAGGGCCTCCTCGTGCGCAACGCCTGTCCGTCCGACGGCCGGGCCAGCCACGCGCAGTTGACCGCCCGGGGCGTCGAAGCCCTCCGCAAGATGTGGCCGACCTACCGCGACGGCATCGCCGCCCATTTTTCCTCGCGGCTGAACGCAAACGAACTGGCGACGCTGACCGCGTTGCTCGACCGGCTCGCCGCCGAGCCGGCGGAACAGGCCGGGCGCAAAGAGTCCTGAGCGGCCGCACGCACCCAGCAATCCGCGCGCAGCAGGCCCCAGTTGCTCGTCTGGCGGCCGCGCAGCGTGAACCCCGCGGCGCGCAGCAGCGCGTCGGGCTCCGTGAGACGGCGCGCCGGCAACCCCGTCGCGCACCGGAAGCAGGCATACATCAGCGCGTGGACGAACTGCGCCCGCCAACGGGCGGCCCCGGCCGGCGGGATCGCGAAATCCGTGACCAGCCACACGGTCTCCGGTCGGGCGGCGCCCGCGAGGCGCGCGACCGCCGCGGTCAGTTGCTCCGGCGCGAAGCAGTCGAGGAAAAAGTCCGTCACCACGGCGTCGAACCGCGCCGCCGGCGGGGTCCATTGCGGCAGCGCCGCGTGGAGAAAGCGAAACTGCGCCGGGTCGAAGCCGGCCGTGTGCACCAGGCGCTCGGCGCGGGCGAGCATCGCCGCACTGGCATCGACGCAGGTGAGACGGGCGCCGGGCAGCCCGCGGGCGAACTCGGGCAGCGAAGGACCGTGCCCGACGCCGGCAAAGAGAATCTCTTTCCGCCCCGCCAGTGCGGCGCGCCAGGTGCGCCGCGCGCGGTGCAAACGCGACCCGGCGAGGACGGCCTCCAGCCAGTCGTAGTGCGGTGCGAGCCGGTCGAAACTCATGCGCGGCGCCGGTATTGCCACCACAAGCACGCCGCCCCCGCCCCGACGGCATACGCGGCGACGTCCTTGATATCGCCGGTCGCGCGTTTGAACAGCAGCGGCGCGAGTCCCTCGGCCGCGACGCTCCACACCGCGAGGTGCAGCCCGATCTCGGGCCAGGTCGGCGGATGGTCGTGCCCGCGCAGCGCGAGCCGGCGCTGCACCCAGAGGAGAAGCGGCAGAGCGGCCGGGATCAGCCAGAGATCGTCGAACTGGTCGTGCATAAACCCGGCGGCGCCATGCGGCCGCGCCAGCCAGCGGTTGGCGGCGTAGAGGGCGCAGCCGAGCAGGCCGGCCGGGTCGAGCGCGTAGCGGAAGGGTTTCACAGCAAGGCCGCCATCAGCAGGCCGGAGCCGAGCGCCAGGGCGACGCGGACCCAGAAATTGGTGCGGGGCGAGAGCGAACTGAACATCGCGAGGCGATACATAGTGGCCTCCACCCGTAGCGGGCTTTGCCCAAAAAGCAACTGCGCTTCCGGCCGCGGTCGGCGCCGCGCTGGCCCACGGGGAAGCCGTTTGCGCGGGCAAACCGGCAAGCCGTGCGGCGTCGCGGTCAGCGGGCGTCCGGGCCGGCCGGGCGCAGCGCGCGGGCGAGGGCCACCACCGCCGCATTGAGCGTGCGCGGGGGCGCGGCTTCGGCGTGCGCGACGATCTGGTCGCGAGACGCCTTTAGGTTGAACGTGGCCCACCAACCAAGGACCTCCCAATGCGGTGCCAGGTCGCGGCGGGCGCGCGCCGCGGCCCAAGCGTCCGGCCAGTATTCGGTGGCGCGCAGAAAACCCGTGGCCCATGCGAACGTGGCGGCAGCCATCGCGAGACCGCCGTCCTCTTCTTCGAAATCCTCTTCCCACACGTCGAGAATCTGCTCATCCGCCGCCGCCCCGGGCGCGGTGGCGGTGTGGACGAGATCGCCCACGTGGTTCCAGTAGGCCATCAACATCGCGGAAAACTTATGGACTTCGCCCGCATCGCGCCAGGTGCGTCCCCGGGGGCCCCACAGGACATCCAATATTTTCAACGGCGATTGCACCGTTGGGCAAAGGAGCATGGCGGTGACGAGGCCGCTCACCTCGTAGAACCGCGGCACGGCGTCGGGCTCGGCGGCGAGCCACTCGATCAAGTCGTCCCGCACTGCCAACGCGTCGTCCCCGTCATCCGGGTCGTCCCCGGAGGGATCCTCGTAGTCATAGCCGTCGGCGCCGCACCGCGCCGCGAGCACGGTGCACACGCGGTTGACGCGCTCCTCGGTGTCCTCGCTGCCGCGCACATAGCAGGGCCGGCCGTCGCGGCCGTAGGTGAAATCGCGCGGGCAGACGGAGGCGTCGAGGCCCGACAGGATCTTGCGCGCATTGCGGTAGTCGCGGTGCGGCGCGAAGCCGAGCGACTCCGCGTAGGCCAGCGCGCCCTCGATCAATTTTTTCGCGCAGGCCGGATGGAGGCGCTCCGTGTAGTCCTCCGGCAGCCGTTGTTCGACATACGTGCGCAGCTCCGCCGCCGTCAGGTTCGTCTCGAAAACGGCGTCCTTCACGCCGAGGCAGAACACATCGACGAGAAACATGGCAAAATCGGCCGAGCCGTCCTCGCGGAAACGCGAGATCAGCACATGGGCGAGACCCATCTCCTCCCAACCTTTTTCGACGGCGGCTTCATAGCGAGTCATGCCGCCGAGTGTGTCCGCGGCACCCGGCGGCGGAAGAAGAAAATATCCGCCAGCCTACCCCACCGGGGCTTTCGTTTTGAAGCCGCTTCACTGGGGACGCGGCGTCCTCGCCGCGTTTCGTCGATGCGCCGTGCCGAGGGCGACACGCTCCGCTTTTCCAAAACAAAAGACCCTGGGCCTGCCCCACCGGGAACAATAACTCGGCTCGCCCTCGCGCCCGCCGCTGCGCAAGCTCGCGCGCATGGCATGGCGCATCGACGAACAAGTGATCCGCGGCGAGATCGACAATCGCACCCGTGGCCGCGTGACGGGCCGCCTTTGGCTGGTGGGGCGCACCGGGCCGGTGGTGCTGGATTTGCGCGGCAACTGCTGGCGCGATCTCGCGGGGCGGCGGCTGGAGTTCACCCACCCCGCGGCGCAGCCGGGCGACCTCGAGGGCTTTCGCTCGCACCAAGACGGTGTGGCGGGCGACATCACCGCCTCGCGCAAGGTGAAGGTGCCCGAGATCCCGCTCGACCAGATCGGCGCTTACTACGCCGCGAAAAAGCCCTTCCCGTGGCACTGGGGCAATTCGCTTTATCTGGAGTGGTTCAGCGAGCGCAACGGCCGCGTCGTCATCGAAAGCGCCAGCTACACGCTGACGATCGTCGGCGACGCCGCGTGGGAGATGACGCCCGAAGAAGAGACCGCGCAGCGCCAGGCCAACGGCGAGGCGATGACGGGTTTCATGGCGCGTCTCGCCGAAGCGGCGAACGCCGCCGCCGAGGAGAACCCGGCCGAAGAAAACGAGGGCGGCGAAGACGACGACGAGCCGCGGCCGGCGCGGGACTGAACGGTGCGACCACCCCGGCCGGGCCGAAAGAGAAAGCTCCGCAAAGACGACAATTCACCGCGGCGGAACTGGCCGCCGCCGACTTCCGGAATGAGAGAGCGGCCGGGTGCGGGCCTCGGCAGTTCATTCGCGAAAAGCCCGATCCCCGGGTGCTCGCCTGCCGCGGCGGGCGAGCGCCAGCTTGGTTGGAGTGGAGGGACCGGCTCTGTCCGGTCCACGCCGCGCGGAAAGAAGAACGACATTCTGCCGGCCAGCAGAATCCCTCCAAGACGAGGAGCCAGTTGTGAGTGGTCTGAGGTTTGGTCGAATGCCCCGGAGCTCGCCCCGGCCTGGATGGGGTGTTGTGGGAGCGTGCTTGCACGCGACTGTCGCGACCGAGGTCGCTCCCACCCGGACCGAGTAACACCGTCTTGAACCAAGGCCCGGTGCCGGCCCGCCGCGGCGGGCGGAAGGGAGCTCCCCAAAAACGCCTTGACTCCCTAAATTTCTGTAATTACAGAAATGACATGAAACTGACTCCGGCCACGGAAAAATTCATCCTCCACTGGGGCGAGATGGGCTGGCGGTGGGGCATCAACCGCTCGGTCGCGCAGGCCCACGCCCTGCTGATGCTGTCGCCCAAACCGGTCGCCGCCGACACGATCAGCGAGACGCTGAACGTCGCCCGCTCGAACGTCAGCACCAGCCTGAAGGAACTGCAGGGCTGGGGCCTGATCCGGGTGGTGCATGTCTTCGGCGACCGCCGGGAGCATTTCGAGACGCTGAAGGACGTGTGGGAAATGTTCCTCATCATCCTGCGCGAACGGAAAAAACGGGAGATCGACCCGACCCTGGCCGCCCTGAAGGAGTGCCGCGTGACGGCCGCCGCGGGCAGCGCCGACGCCGCCTACACCGTCCAGCGCATGAAGGAGCTGATCGAGTTCATGGAGCTGACCGCCAAGTGGGCGGAGCAAGCCCAGGGGCTCTCGCCTTCGGCGGCGAAAAAGCTCTGCCAACTCGGTGACAAAGTCTTCCGCCTCGTGGGCTGAGAATTTTACCGCCGGAATTTTCCGAAAACCGAAAACCGAAAACGGAAAACCCAAAAGCAAAGGAACGACCATGAACCACACGATTGCAGCCTATCTGGTCTATCTTCCCGTGTCGCTGGCGATGACCGCCTGGGTCGCGCGCACGTTGCACAAAAACGGCCGCATTTTTCTGGTGCAGGCCTTCCGGGGCAACGAGGGCATGGCGGACTCGGTGAACCACCTGCTCGTGGTCGGATTTTATCTGATCAACATCGGGTTCGTCGCCCTTGCGCTGCGCTACGGCGCGAAGCCGCATGATTCGCAGGAGCTGATCGAGTTTCTGAGCACGAAGCTCGGCGTCGTCCTGCTCGTGCTGGGGGCGATGCATTTTTTCAATATGTTCAACTTCGACAAAATGCGGCGCCGGGGGTTGGGCGCCGCCCCGAGTCCGACCGAGCCGGCGGTCCCCGGGCAAGGCTGACCCGAGGAAACTTCTTTCTCGATGCGATCTTCGTCCATGTGTTTATGCGGGAGGGACGACCTCCGTGTCGTCCGCTGTGTCCGCCGGCGGACGTCGGACCGGACGGAGCCGGTCCCTCCATTCCAGACCACGCTGAAGCGCGCTTCGGATGGCCGGGCCCATCGCCGATGAAAATAATTCTTGCCGGGGGTGACGGGCAGGTCGGGCGGTTGCTCGGGCGGGCGTTGGCGCGCGACCGGCACGAATGCGTGGTTCTGACGCGCCGCCGCGAAAACTCCCGCCACGAGCCGAGCGGGCTGCGCCGGGTCCGCTGGGACGGCGTGACCGTGGGCGAATGGGCGGCGGAGTTGGAGGGGGCTGATGTCGTCATCAATCTGGCCGGGCGCTCGGTGGACTGCCGTTACACCGAGGGCAATCTCGCCGAGATGCTGGGGTCGCGGGTCGATTCCACGCGGGTGCTCGGACGCGCCATCGCGGCGGCGGCCCGCCCGCCGCGCGTCTGGTTGCAAGCGAGCACGGCCACGATTTACGCGCATCGGTTCGACACGCCGAACGACGAGGCCACGGGAATGATCGGGGGCGCCGAGGCCGGCGTCCCGGCGCTGTGGGGCCGGAGCATCGGCATCGCCCAGGCGTGGGAGCGGGAACTGTTTGCCGCGGCCACGCCGCACACCCGCCGGGTGGCGCTGCGCTCGGCGATGGTGATGAGCCCCGACCGGGGCGGGGTGTTCCGGGTGTTGGCGGCGCTCTGCCGGTGCGGGCTGGGCCGGCACGGCGACGGGCGGCAATTCGTGTCGTGGATTCACGGGGAGGATTTTGCCCACGCGGTGAAGTTCCTGCTTTCGCGGGACGATCTCGCCGGCGTGTTCAATCTGGCCGCGCCGGAGCCGCTGCCCAACCGGGAGTTCATCGCGGCGATCCACACCGCGCTCGGGAGCAAGCTCGCGGTGCCGTTGCCGCGCTGGGCGCTCGAGCTGGGCGCGTTTTTTCTGCGCACGGAGACGGAGTTGATCCTAAAGAGCCGCCGTGTGGTGCCGGGGCGGCTGCTCGGCAGCGGCTTCGAGTTTCGTTTCCCCTCCTGGCCGGAAGCGGCGAAGAATCTGGTCGCGCAAACCCGCGCGTGCCGGAATCCGCTCAACCCGCCACCACCGTGAAACGCCGTAGCCGCATCGCGCTCGAAGCCCTCGGGCCGCCGCTGCTCGGCGCGGCGGCAATCTTTTCTCCGCTGGTGGTTGAGGCCGCGCGGGCGGCGATACTCGAGGGGAAATTCGGCGGTTGGACTTGGGAAGGGGTGAAGTTTTTCTGGGTGGTGGTGTTTGTCGCCTACCTCGTCGCCGGCCTCCCGAGCCTGTTCTACACGGCGATCATGGAGTGGCGGTTTCACCGGGGGCTCGATCCGCGGAGCTGGCGCGCGGTTGCGCTCTCCACGTTCCTGGGGCTGCTCTCCGGCCTGGCGATCAGTGGTGTGCTCTCGGGATTGAAGTGGAAGCCGGAGGTATGGGCTTACTACTCTGGAGTCGGCGTGGCGGTGGGCTTTCTCCTGGGCTGGTTGATCAAGGTGTGGTCGGCGAAAGGCATGGGGCGCTGAGAAATCGCTCAGGTGCTTTCGGGCCACGACTGGTCGGCGCGCTTCGCGTGTTCGACGGCGAGCACAAGCACGGTGTTGGCGCGGACCGCGTCGACCACGCGGAGGGGAACGGTTGGTCAACGCCCAGCGCGCTCCGTGGCGGCGGCGGCGACTTGCGGCTCAACGCGCGGGTGAACCACCAAACAGAAGTTTACGGACTCAGTTGCTGGCGCAGCCGCGCGCGGACTTCTTCCCAAGGCACCCCGATCGCGGGGTTGTCCTCCAGCTCGGCCAAGCGGCGGGCGCGCTCTTCTTTTTGCGCGAGGGAAAGATCGCTGTCGTTCCGCCAGCCATCCGCGCCGAAGAAGCCGCTCAACTCGTCGAGGAGGGTGGGGATCTCATCGCGCTCGTCTGCGGAAAGCCGGGGTTGTTCCGCCATGATCTCGGCCTTGCTCAGGCCGGCAACTTGGCGGGGAACCGCGTGGCGAGCGAGCGTCTTGACGGGTCCGGCCAGTCTTACTTTGTGAAGTTCTGCGGCAATAAACGCCCACGCTCAATGTCACCTATTAAGTGACATTCCCTCTGAATATCGACGAATTCACGGTGGCGAACTTGACAGAGCAATACTAGTCCGGCGCTTCGGTGCCTTCGTTCAGCGGGCGGAGATATTCGGCGTAGGCGAAGACGCGGTTGCGGGCAAAGGAGACGGGAGTTTTGTAGCCCGATGGACCGCGTTCCACGATTAGACTTACGCCGGCTGGTTTAATTATGGGAAGGCTTAATTAAAGAAACGTCGCTTCGTTTAATTAAGGATTTCCATAATTAGCCGAAACCGCCAGCGCCCCCGCGCGCTCGCGGCCGCTACCCCAGAATCTTTTTCAGGCTCTCCAGATCGAGCACGCTGGCGAGGCTCTCTTCCTGCACGATGGCGCCGGCGAGGGTGGCTTTCTCTTTCTGCAAGAGGCGGATTTTCTGCTCGATGGTGTTGTCGGCGAGCAGGCGATACGCCGTCACGGGGCGCGTCTGGCCGATGCGGTGCGTGCGGTCGATGGCTTGCGCCTCGACGGCGGGATTCCACCACGGGTCGTAGAGGATCGCGTAACTGGCGGCGGTGAGGTTCAGTCCGAAACCGGCGGCTTTCAGCGAGAGCAGGAAAACCGTCTGCGTGCGGTCGCGCTGGAATTTCTCGACGAGCTCGGCGCGGTTTTCCGTGGCGCCGATGAGCAGCAGATGCCCGATGCCGGCGGCGACGAGGCGCGCGCGGATGAGTTCGAGCATCCCGACGAACTGGCTGAAGACGAGGACCTGGTGGCCTTCGTCGCGAAGCTCTTCGAGGCGCTCAAGCAGCGCGTCGAGTTTTGCGCTGGGCAGGTCGGCGTGCGCGGGATCGACGAGCGCGGGATGGCAGCAAATTTGGCGCAGGCGGAGCAGGCTGGAGAGGATGTTGAAGCGCACGGCGTCGAGCGCGCGGTCGGTTTCGAGGCCGAGGAGCTGGGCGCGGGCGCGCTTGAGTTCGGCGTCGTAGAGTTGGCGTTGCGCGGGCTCGAGCTCGACGACGATCTCGTCCTCGGTGCGCGAGGGCAGATCGGTGGCGACCTGCGCCTTCGTGCGGCGAAGGAGGAAGTGGTGGGCGCGGCGCTGGAGCCGGGCGGGCGCGCCGGGATCGTCGTCGGGGTGCTGGCGCTTGAACGCGGCCTGCGTGCCGAGCAGGCCGGGCTGGGCAAAGGCGAGGAGGCTCCACAGGTCGAGCAGCCGGTTCTCGACGGGCGTGCCGGTGAGCGCGAGCCGGTGCCGCGTGGCGAGGGAGCGCGCGACGGCGGCGGTCAGACTGGTGGGGTTCTTGATGAACTGCGCTTCGTCGAGGATAACGGCGTCCCAAGTCTGCTGCTGGAACCACTCGGCGTTGAGCCGGAGCTGCGCGTAGTTGGCGATGAGCAGTTGCGCGTCGCCCGTCGCTGCCGGTGCACCGGTCAGCGCGGGGGTGAAGGCGGCGATGGTGAGCGACGGGGCGAAGCGGGCGGCCTCGGTCAGCCAGCCGTGGACGACGCTCTTCGGGCAGACGACGAGCACGCGGAACGCGCGGACGGCGCCGGCGGGCGCGCGGGTGGTCGCCGGCGCGGCGGCCGGAACGGAAGCGACGGTGGCGGCGGCGCCGGATTTTTTCGGTCGACCGGGTTTCCTGCGGGCGGGCGCGGTGGCGTTGACGGCGTCCGTGGCGGCGGGCTGGTCCGCGCTGCGCGCCGGTTCGTGGCGGTCAGAATTTTCGGCGAGGTGGAGGAGCCACGCGAGAGTCTGCACGGTTTTGCCGAGGCCCATGTCGTCGGCGAGGACGCCGCCGAGGCCGTTGGCGGCGAGGTGGGCGAGGAAATGGAAACCTTCGCGCTGATACGGCCGCAGTTCGGCGAGCAGGCGGGCGGGCACGGCGGGCGGGGCGATGGCGGTGATCGCGGCGGCGCGCTCGCGCAAGGCGGCGGCGAGGGCGGCATCGCGGGATTCGAGGGCGGTGGCTTCGCGGGCGAGTTGGAGGGCGTGGATGCGGTGCGCGACGGGCCGGCCGGTGTCGGCGAGATCGGCGGCGACGAGGCCGAGGCGGTCGAGGGTGGCGCGGGTTTCGGCCGAGTCGGCGATCTCGAGGCGGCGCCAGCCGGTGCGCGGGAGCTGCACCCATTTGCCGCGGGCTTTGAGGAGGAGCGCGATCTCCTCGGCGGTGAGGGTGGTGTCCTCGACGCGGAGGGCGACGGTGAGGTCGAACCAGTCGCGGCCGGCGTCGCCGGCGGCGGGCCGGGCGGAGAAATCCAGGTGGCCGCGCACGGGCGGGCCGGCGAGTCCGGCGAGTTCGCCCTGGGCTTCGATGGTCAGGCCGGGCGGGAGCGACGCGCGCCAGTCAAGGAACTCGTCGGGGAAGTTCCGCGTGACGGCGCGGGTCCAGGACTTGGCGTAGGTGTTCCAGTTGAGTTTGAAATCGGCGAAACGCGCGCCGACCGCGTTCGCGGCGGCGAGGTCGAGTTCGAGGATCGGCGCGGTGGGCGCGCGGGGGGCCGGAGCGCCGTCGGCCGTCCATTGCCAGCCGCCCTCGCCGAGCCAGTGCTGGGTGCAGGGCGGATCGTCGCCGTGGGCGAAGAGCTCGGCGTGGAAGGTGTGCTGGCCCTCGTAGAAATCGTTGGCGGAAACCCGGCACCGGAGCACGGGGCGGAGCGCGACGCGATGGAGGCGGGCGGCGAGGACGGCGGGCAGGCTGATGTCCATCGCGCGCAACCGCGCCATGATGGCGGGATCGGCGAGCGCCTGGGTCGGCAGCTTTCGCGCGGGCAGGGCCGGAGGGCCGCGAAACACCCGGCCGTGGAATTCGTAGAGCGGCTCCGGGTGACTCAGGAGCAGGCAGGCCCCGGTGGCCGGCGCGCCGTCGGGGGCGAGGAGTTGCAAGTCCAGCCGGTCGGGTTGCTCGGCGGAGGCGACCGCCGCGAGCGAGAGGCGG
>JACQFT010000197.1 GCA_016199925.1 Opitutia bacterium
CAACTCGCCGCCGCCCTCGAGACGTTGCACGCCGCCGGCGTCGGCCACTTCGCCGTCACCCCGGACAACGTCTTCGTGCGCCCGGCCCCGGCCGGCCCGGACTTTGTGCTCGGCGGCTTCGACGCCGCCGAGCCGCTCGCACAAAACGGCCTGATCCCCATCCCCGTCGACCCGCTCAACGCGCCGCCCGAAACGGCCGGCCTGTTCAAACACTCGCCCGGGCCCCTCCTCCCTGCGTGGGACTGGTGGTCGCTCGGCCGCACCGTCCAAGAATTTATCCTCGGCCGCCACGTCATGACGCTCATGCCGGGCGAGACCGTCGCGAGACTGCTGCGCGAACGCATCAACATCCCCGAGGCCCTCCTCTTCGAGCGCGACACCGGCTCGCTCCGCGCCGGCGCCATCGAGCTCATGCCGCCCCTCGACCCGCGCACCGAACTTTTGCTCCGCGGACTGCTGACCGGCGCGAAAGAGGGCCGCTGGGGTCTCGCCGAGGTCCGCGAGTGGCTCGCCGGCGCCGCGCCGAAAGAGCGTTACCTCTCGCCCCGGCAAACCCGTTTCTTCCGGCTCAACGGGCGCGGGCACACTCTCGCCGAAGCGGCGCAGCTCCTCCGCTCCCCCGCCGGACGCAGCCAGGCCGTCGCGCAGGTCTTCGGCGTCACCCGGCCGGACACGCTCGCGTTCTTCTACGCCGACACCCGCGAGCAAAACCGTTTCTTCGAGCAGGCCGTGCTGTTGCCCGAGGCGCCGGGGTTGCGCGCCTTCCCCGAAGAACTCGCGCGCGAAGTCGCCGCCGAAGTCGCGCTCCACACCCTGAGCGGCGGCGAATTTTTCTGGCGCGGCCAACCGCTCGCCGCCGCCGTCCGCACCCTTCTGGGCAACGTCGCCGAAATCGGCCGCGCCTGCCAGGAACTGTGGGCGCTGGGCTCGGCCGTCGTCGCCCCGCTGGTGAAAGCCCACGACTTCCCCGCCGCCCAGTTGCTCGACGAACTCCTGAAAATCGCCGGCGAAGCCGAGACCCTCGCCACGCGGCACCGCTGGCTGCGCTCCGGAGTGAAGCCCGACCTCGCCGCCCTCTGGCAGCTCGCACTCGAACCCGAGAGCCGCCTCCTCGAGCTGCAACGCGAGAGCCGCGCCGCCTTCGCCTGTTCCACCGACGCCGCCCTCGACAAGATTTTCCAATCCGCCCGGCCCGGCCGCAGCCAGCTCGTGCTCCTCGCGTGGACGGCGCGCGAGCCGGCGCGCTTCGGCTACCTGACGCATCGCGACATGAAACTGCGCCTCCTCGCCGAACGGGCGCAGCAAGGCCGCCAGGTGGCCCAGGTTCTTTTCTGGCGGCGCCTCGAGCGCGCCCTGCGCGCCGGCCCGCTGCTCTTCGGCGAGCGCGGCCTGCTCGTCATCGGCGGGCTCACCCTCCTGCTGCTCCTCGCCGCGCATGTCCCGGGCCCCGCTGGCGTCGCGCTCGGCCTGCTGCCGGCGGCCGGGCTCGCGCTGCTCCGTTTCGGTTTCACCCGGGGGCAAGCCAGCCTCGTCGCCCGCTGGGCGCCGGGCACCGCCGCGTGGCTCTGGCGCGACCGCGCCCCCCGGTGCGCCCGCGAAGCCACCGCACTCGCCGCCCGGATCAATCTCGCCGGCACCCGGGCCGAAGCCTCCCGCCGGCTGACGGAAATCAACGCCGAGATCGTCGCCCTCGCCCAGCCGGAGCCGGCCGTAACCGTCCCGTGGCCGCCGCGACCCTGGGGCGCGTGGGCCGCCGTCGCCGCGAGCTGGCTCGCTGTCGCCGGGCTCGCTGCCGGCAGCCTCCGCCACGCGGTCCGGCACCCGCCGGCGTGGACCGCGCACACCCGCGCGTGGCAAAAAGCCCTGCACCTCACCCCCTCCGAAGCCGCCGGCGCCGCCAAAGACATCAAGGTTTCGTGGCCCTACAAACTCGTCGCCGACTCGCCTTTTCCGCCCCTGACGATCGGCACCGACGGCGTCTTCGAGCCCACCGCGCCCCAACTGAAGGCCGCCCTCGCGCGAGCGCACGAACTCGTGGCCCCCTACAAACCCGAGACCATCGGCAGTCTCCTCGCCGTCTATGTGCCGACCGACGAGAATCACGGCGGCCTCCTGCTCTTCGACGGCAAGAAAAAATCCTTCGTCGGCAACAAGGGCGTGCTGACCTCCTACATCCCCGCCGAAAAATCCTGGCTCCAACTCGGCGAGAAAACCGCCATCTTCATCGCGCCGTGAGCACCGCCCTCAGCCCCGCAGCCAGCCCCGCATCCCGCCCGCCACGATGGCGAGCGTGACCAGCGAACTGACCGGCATGAGGACCGCCGCGAGCAGCGGGCTCATGTGCCCCGCCGCCGCGAGTCCGACCGCGAGCACGTTGTAGGCGACGGAGAATCCCAGCAGCCACGCCTGCGTGCGCCGCCGCGCAGCGTTCACCTCGAAGAGTCGGCGGATTCCCGCAAGGCCCCGGCCGAGGTAGTAGAAATCCGCCTTGCCCGCGAGCACCCCGCGGTGAACCACCGGCGTCCCGCGCGCGAACGCCGCCTCGAACGCGAGGCTGTCGTTCGCCCCGTCGCCGAGCATCAGCGTGTCGCGTTCGTCCAGTTGCTGCACCCACGCCGCCTTCCCGGTCGGCGTCGCGCCCGCCACGGCGTCGCCCGCCGCGATCCCCAGGCTCGCCGCCATCGCCGCGACTTTCTCCGGCCGGTCGCCGCTCAGAATGTAGGAGCGCAGTCCCAGCGCCTTCAGCGCCGCGATCTCCGCCCGCGCATCCGGCCGCACCGCCTCGGTGAACTCAAACCGCGCCAGCACCACCCCGTCGCACGCCAGCTCCGCGTCGGCGGAGATGTCACTTAATAGGTGACATCTCGCCGGCACCTCGCCGCGCCCCCCGGGCCCGTCCGCACCACCGGCCGAGAAAGTGTCGTCCGATAGATGGCACTGCCCCGGCACCCCGCCGCGCCACCCGGGCCGGCCGAGCGACCAGAGCCCGTCCTCGCCGCGCAACGTGACGCCGTAACCCGGCACGTCCGTCACCGCGTCCGGGCGAAGTGTCATATAATACGTGACACTTTCGCCGGACGGCCCGGCGTCGGGAGACGGCGCGGCGGGCGCGGCGGAGCCACGAGAGTCGGCGGGAGCGGGGCTTTCCGGTTGGCGCGCGCAAACAGTCTCCCCGTGGGTCGGCGCGCTGGCGCGCGCCAAACCGCGCTCGCCAGCGGGCTGCCCTGCACTCATGAAGCGAAACTGGAAAGACGGCGCGGCGGAAGCGGCGGGGGGCGCGAGAGTGCCGGGGCTCGCAGGGGCCGAGGGCGCGAGGCCGAGGGCGAGGAGATTTTCGTGGAGACACTGGCTGACGGGGTGCGCGTTGTCGCGCACGAGGGCGGCGAGAGCCGCGCGGGCGGTCGGGCTCAGCGCGCGGAGCGGCGCGGCACTGGCGAGCGCGGGCGTCTCGAGCGTGAGCGTGCCGGTTTTGTCGAAGACGATTTTGCGGATGCGGGCGAGCTTGGGCCACAGCTCGCCCTCGCGCACGAAGACGCCGTGGCGGCGCAGCGCGACCGTCGCCATCTCGTCGGCGAGCGGGAACGCGAGGCCGATGGCGCACGGGCACGAGACGACGAGCACCGCGGTGACGACCGCCCAGGTGTGCGCGGCGTCGTGCGTCGCGACCCACCAGCCGAGCCCGGTCGCCGCGGCGACGACGAAGATCGCGACCAGGTAACCGCCGATGACGCGCTCGAGAAACCGGTGGCGGTAGGCGTCGCGCGCGACCGGGCGCAGCAGTTGCGCGAGGAGCGAGCCGCGCCACGGTTCCACGGCGCGCAGGCGGAGCGGGGCGTGGCCGAGATTGAGGGCGCCGGCCGGCACGCGCTGACCGGCGGCGTAGGTGCGCGGCTCGGCCTCGCCGGTGATCCATGAAGTGCCGCAGGTCGCGGCGGCGTTCTCGAGTTGCGACTCGACCGGCACGATTTGGCCGGAGCGCACTTCGAGAATGTCGCCGACCATCAGCGCCTCGACCGGCTGCTCGCCCACGGCGGAGCCCGCGACGACGTTTACCTTGTGCGGGCGCGCCGGCGCGGAGAGCAGCCGGCGGCGGTTGCGCTCGACCGCGGCGACCTGCGCCCAACGGCCGACGAGCATCAGCAAAATGAACGCCGCGACGAAATCGAAATAGACGAACGCCTCGCGTCCGCTCAGCCAGCCGTAGAGCGAACCGGCGTAGGCCCCGACGATGCCGACGGCGATGGGCAGGTCGATGTGCATGACGCCCGAGCGCAACGCTTGCACGGCGCGGCTGAGAAAATAGCTGCCGCCCGTCAGCAGGCTGAGCGTCGCGAAGAGGAGCGACAGTGTGCCGAAGAGCCGCGCGTAGGGAAACGTCGCCTCCATGCCGAAGTAGGCCGGCAGCGTGAAGAGCATGACGTTCATCGCGAACGCCGCGCACACGCCGATCCGCCGCACGAGCAGCCGGCTCTCGGGCACGGCGGGCTCCTCGCCCGGCGGGCCGACGAGGTAGTTGAACGACTGCAGCGCGCGCGCGAACGCGGGGGCATCGAACTGGCCGCGCGCCCAGCGCAACTGGATGCGGCCGAGCTGCGCGTCGGTCTCGATGCTCAGCGCGCCGGGTTGACGATGGAAAACTTTCTCGATCAGCCACACGCAGCCGGCGCAGGAGATGCCCTGCACTTCGAGCGTGAGTTCAGCGGTGGACGTGGTGTCTTTCGCCTCCGCTTCGGCGGCGGTTTGCATTTCCGCGAGCCACGTGAAGTCGCGCGGCTGGAACACCCATGGGTCCACCGGCGCGATGACGGCGTCCTTGATGCGATAGTAGCCCTCGAGTCCGTGTTCGTGGACGAGGCGGTGGACGTAGCTGCAGCCGGCGCAGCAGAAGCCGGAGCTGCGCGCGGCGTCGGTCTGCAAGGGCACGCCGCAGTGAAGACAAGGGTGGACGGGGGCGGACCTCGCGACACGCAGTCCACGCACTCGCGTCGTCGAGCCCACACCCCCGTCCACCAAATCGTTCTGCGCCGCGGCTCTCATCGCAAGTTCCCCCGCCGGCCGGCCGGCCGCATGACCCTGAAAAAGAATGGTGGACGAAAAGGGACCCGGCGACACGCAGTCCACGCACTCGCGTCTGCCAGATCACGCTTCCCGTCCACCAAATTGTTTTGAGCGACAGCTCTCATTTCAAAAGCACCCAAAGTTGGTCGCGCTCGGACCGTCGAAGCCGAGCGTGGCGCGCAGGCGCCAGGAAAGAATCAGCGCGGCGGCGACCGCGAGGGCCGTCTGCACGCGGCCGAGCCAGAGCGGGCCGAGCCTGAGGCGCAGCCAGTGGAAATTCGTCTGCGCGACCCAGAGCAGCGGCACGGTGCCGAGGCCGAACGCGAGGAGCGTCTCCGCGCCGTGCAGCGCCGAGCCGGCGAGCATGGCCATCGCGACGAGAAAATAGAGCGGGCCGCACGGAAGGATCGGCGTGGCGAACCCGAGTGCGGCGGCGGCTTGCACGCGCGAGCGGCCGCGCAGTTGCGCCGAGAGCCAGAGATACACGCGGCCGAGCAGCGGCCAGCGCGGCAGGCGTTGGTCGAAACGGAGCGCCACGGCGGCGAAGAAAAGCACGAGCAGCCACGGCAGGTAACGCAGCGCGCTTTCGCTGAGGAGCGACAGCGGCCAGCGCCCCACGCCGCCGGCGAGCGCGCCGAGGGCGGTGTAGCCGGTGAGCCGCGAGAGATGATAGACGGAGCTGACGACTTGCGGATCGGAATTGTCTCTCGGGCCGGGCATCAGCGCGCAGGCGAGCGGGCCGCACATGCCGGCGCAGTGGAGACTGGTGACGAGTCCCGCGAGGAAGGCCGCGCCCGGACCGTTGATGCCGGCGAGTTCTGTCATGGCCGGGTGCCGGCTTTCGCGGCGGGTTTGATCTCCTGGATGTGGGCCGAGCGGGCGACTTGGAACAGGACGACCCACGCGCCGATGAGCACGGCGAATGCGGCGCCCACGAGGAGGCAGAGCCGAGTGCGATCGGGGTTAGCGGTCATGCTGGCCCTCCTTCGCTTTTTCCTGCTTGGCGCGCGCTTCCTCGTCTTCGCGGAGCAGGCGCGGGTCGGGGCCGAGAAATTCGACCTCGCGCTTGAGGTCCATGCCGGCGGCATCGCGGACATGGACGGTAAACTTAAACGGGCCGTCGTAGTGGTGGCGGCTGACGGAGAGCACGAGCGGCGTGACCTGTTCGCCGAGCGGGGCGAGCGTCACCGGTCCGTCGAAGCCCGTCGTCGTGACGCCCGGCCGGGTCGTCTCGACGGACACCGTGAGCGCGACGGGCGACGAGTGCTTGTTGAGCAGCCGCAGCATGAACTGGTTTCGCACGGTGTCGTGGTCGACGAAGTAGGCGGCGCCCGTCATGCGAAACACGGTGAAGCTGGCGGGCCTGATCGAAGTGAAGGCAATCGCCGCAACGGTGACGCCAACGCCGAGCAGCACGGCGTAGATGATCGTGCGCGGACGCAGCCAGCGCGTCGCCTCGCCGGCGAATCCGACGAGCGAGTCGTAGCGGATGAGGCCGGTGGGGCGGTGGATTTTGCCCATCACCTCGTCGCAGGCGTCGATGCACGCCGCGCAGCCGATGCACTCGAGCTGGAGGCCGTGGCGGATGTCGATGCCGGTCGGACAGACTTGCACGCAGCGGTTGCACGCGACGCACGCGCCCGCGTCGGGGGTGCCGAGTTTGCCGCGCGGTTCGCCGCGTTTGGTGTCGTAGCCGATGACCATCGTGTGGTCGTCAACGAGGGCGGACTGCAGCCGGCCGTAAGGGCAGATGACAATGCAGAGCTGTTCGCGGAACCAGGCGAAGTTGAAATAGAGGATGCCGGCGGCGAGGAACACGAAGACGAACGCCGCCCGGTGCTCGCTCGGATCGGCGCGCATGAAGCCCCAGAGTTCGGGAAGCGAAACGAAATACGCGAGGAACAGGTGCGTGATGACGAGCGAGACGAGAACGAAGAGCGCCTGCTTGGTGCCGCGGCGGAGAAGTTTCGCGGCGGTCCACGGCGCGTGGTCGAGCGCGCGGCGCGCGGGAGCGTCGCCCTCGGTGACGCGCTCAATGACGCGATAGACGTGTTCGAGGAAGACCGTCTGCGGGCAGGCCCAGCCGCACCAGATGCGGCCGAGCAGGGCGGTGATGAAAAACAAAACGAAGCCCAGCCCGCTGACGCCGAAGAAGAGCAGCCATGCGTCCTGCGCTGCGAGCGTGGAGCCGAAGAAGTGGAAGCGCCGCGCCGCGACGTCGAGGAACACCGCCGGGTAGCCGCCGACGGGAATCCACGGGAGCGCGAGATAGAACACGATCAGCGCGTAGGCGGAGAGCCGCCGCCAATGGGTGAAGCGGCCGCGCACGTCGGCGGGCTGAAGTTTGCGGTGCGAGCCGTCGTCGTTGATCGTCGTGACGGAGTCGATGCTCGGTGCGGGCCGCGCGGCGGCGGCCGGCCGGGGAAAGGCGGGTTTGGGGAACGGGGAATGGGGAGCGGGAGCGCTCAAGGGGCGAGGCGGGCAACACGGAGGCGGAATGTCTTCGGCGGGACGCCGCAGACGGCACGCGGGACGCATGCGCTCCCCGGGACACGGAGAATCCGGTGAGCGCGCGAGGCTGAGCCGACGGCGGACCGCGGCGGGGGCGCCGCGGCTCCAAGTTGCAAGTGTGACGGCGTGTTCATGGATTTGCGCGCGTCAGCCGCCGGGTGGAGGCGTGGGCGCGAGACCCACGGGTTTTTTGGGGTTGATGG
Organism: Opitutia bacterium; assembly: GCA_016199925.1. GTDB lineage: Bacteria > Verrucomicrobiota > Verrucomicrobiia > Opitutales > Opitutaceae > JACQFT01. The sequence continues at coordinate 7,773 of JACQFT010000197.1, forward strand.
TGACGGGCTCGCCTTCCCGGTGGTGGCTGAGGACGTAGGCGACGGCTTCGGCGACTTTCTTCTGGCCGATGACGGGGCCCCACGCGACCATGCCCTTGGCGGGCACGCCTTCGTTGACGGTTTTGAAAATTTCTTTGGGCGTGCCGCCGTGGAGCCACTCGGTGGAGACGAGGCTCGGACCGATGGAGCCGGTGAGATTCGGGGTGTGGCAGGCGACGCAGAGGGAGGTGTAGGTCTGTTTGCCGGCGGCGACGAAGACGGGGTTGCGGCTCATTTCCCAGAAGAGCTTGTCGTCGGTGACGTCGATGGAGGACGACATTTTGGCGGCGGCGATCCGGGCCAGGGCGGCATCGACGCGCGCTTCGTCGGTGGGCACGACGCGCGCGATCTGGTAGGCGAACCAATAGACGACGGAGAACGCGATGGCGCCGTAGAGGGTGTAGAGCCACCAGTTCGGGAGGCGCTTGTCGTATTCCTGGATGCCGTCGAAGGTGTGCGGCCGGAGCGAGTCGGGTTCGCCGGGCGGGCGGAGAGGCGGAGTTGGGTTCATGGGCGAGGGGGCGAAGAAAAAGCGGCGGAGTCGGCATGGCCACCCGCCGTCGCCAAGGCTATGGCGGACAGGCAAGGGCCGGCCCTACCGGGAGGATCAGTTGTCGAGCGGGAGGCGGGCGAGGCGGTCGGCTTGGGAGGGCTTCATGCGCGCGGCGCGGTAGCCGGCGGCGAGATAGACCATCGAGGCGACGATGAGGGCCACGACGGGAAAGATGAGTTGCCAGTCTTCGTAGATGAGGCGGCGGAGCATGGGAGGAGGGAGGTTTAAGTTTTAGGTTTTAAGGTTTGAGTCGGAGCAGCAAATTCAGGGCGCGGATGCGGCCGGGGCGGCGACGGGCACGGACTTGCCGAGGCGCTGCAGGTAGGCGATGAGGGCGACGATTTCCTTCTCAGGCGCGATGTAGCGGCCCTGCGTTTTGAGGTCGGCGGCGATCTCGCGCGCCTGGTCCTTGGCAAGGGTGTCGATGAAGGCGGGCGACCAGTTCGGGAACGGCACGCCGAGCATCTTCTGCACGCGGATCTTGCCGGAGAGGGAGCCGAAGTCGGTGTCGTTCTCGAAGAGCCACGGATAAGCCGGCATGTTGGAGCCGACGGAAATCGAACGCGCGTCGCGCATATGGTCGAATTGCCAGGCGTGGTTGTATTTGGTGCCGACGCGGGCGAGGTCGGGGCCGGTGCGCTTCGAGCCCCATTGATACGGATGGTCCCAGATGGATTCGCCGAGGCGCGAGTAGTCGCCGTAGCGCATGACGTCGGGGACAAGTGTGCGGATCATCTGCGAGTGGCAGTTGTAGCAGCCTTCGCGCACGTAGAGGTCGCGGCCGGCGAGTTCGAGCGGCGTGTAAACTTCGGCGACGCGGTCCTCGGTCTGCATCGTGCGGTCGATCGTCAGCATCGGGATGATCTGGATCAGGCCGCCCGCGGCGACGGAGAGGAACACGAGGACGGTGAACGGCAGGCAGTTGATGAGGAGCCGGTCATACCAATCGCCCCACTTGCGGCCGCGTGTCTGGAAATGCCCGATGGCGAGCAGCGCGCAGACGATGGTGCCGAAGAGGCCGAGGAGATTCAGCACGCCGGTGGTGAACATCCAGACAAAGGCCATCAGCGTGCCGCCGACGGTGAAGAGCACGGGAGCGTTGAGCACGCTCGCGGCGGCGCCCATTTTCTCCTCGGCGTTGGCGGGCTCGACGTAGACCTCGATGGTGCCGTTGACGGTCGCCGCGCCTTTGATGGTGCGAAAAATATTGTAGCCCATGATCACGAAGCCCGCGAGGTAGAGCGCGCCGCCGACGACGCGGAGCAGCATGAGCGGACGGATGGCGTTGAGCGTATCGAGGAAGTTCGGGTAAGTGAGAATCGTGCCGCCCTCGCTCGTGGCGTTGAGCATGAGGCCCTGCGTGATGCCCGAGGCCCACATCGCGGCGACGTAGAGGAGAATGCCGAACGTCCCGAGCCAGAAGTGAAGATTCGCCAGCGCGGTGGAGTGCAGCGGGCGGTGCCAGAGGCGCGGCGCCATCCAGTAGAACATGCCGGCCGCCATGAAGCCGTTCCAGCCGAGCGCGCCGGCGTGGACGTGGCCGATGATCCAGTCGGTGTAGTGCGCGAGCGCGTTGACGGACTTGATCGAGAGGAGCGGGCCCTCGAAGGTCGCCATGCCGTAGAAGGTGACGCCGGCGACGAAGAACTTGATGACCGGATCGGTGCGGAGCTTGCCCCACGCGCCGCGGAGCGTGAGCAGGCCGTTGAGCATGCCGCCCCACGAGGGAGCCCAGAGCATCAGCGAGAACGTCACGCCGAGGAGCTGGAGCCAGTTGTGGAGCGCGGTGTTGAGCAGATGGTGCGGGCCGGCCCAGATGTAGAGAAACACGAGCGACCAAAAATGGATGACCGAGAGGCGGTAGCTGTAGACGGGGCGCTCTGCCGCTTTCGGCAGATAGTAATACATGATGCCGAGAATCGGCGTGGTGAGGAAGAACGCCACGGCGTTGTGCCCATACCACCATTGCACCAAGCCGTCCTGAACGCCGCCGAAGACGCCGTAGCTGTGCGTCCAACTCGTCGGGATCGAGAGATGGTTGACGATGTAGAGCATCGCCACGGTGATGATCGTCGCGATGTAGAACCAGATCGCGACGTAGAGACTCGGCTCGCGGCGCTTCGCGAGCGTCCAGAAAAAATTCACCGCGAAGACCACCCAGATGAAAACGACGGCGACGTTAATGGGCCAGATCAGCTCGGCGTATTCCTTGGCGCGGGTGTAGC
>JACQFT010000022.1 GCA_016199925.1 Opitutia bacterium
ACGAGCGCCATGACCGCCATCATCGGCAGCAGCAGCACGGCGGAATACTTCGCCACGCAGGCGAGGCCGAACACGACGGCGCTGAGCGCCCAACTGCGCGCGCCGCCGGTCTGCAGGTGCCGCCAATACGCGCCGACCGACGCGAGGAAAAAAAACGTCATCGCCATGTCCGAGGTCGCGAGGGCGCTGTGCGCCAGCATGGTCGGGCTGAACGCCGCGAAGAGCCCGGCGACGACGGCGCCGGCGTCGCCGAAGAGCCGGCGCGCCCAGCCGAACACCAGCAGCACCGTGGCGGCGCCGAAGAGCGAGTTCACGGCGCGCGCGGTGAACAGCATCCACCCGGAGTCGTTGCCGAGTTCGTAGAAAAACTGGTGGCCCACCTGCCAGACGCCCGACTCGCGCCAGTCGCGGCCCGCGGGCGCGGGGTAGCGGACGCCCGCGAGCACGGACGGCAGCGCGTGCAGGCGCTGTGGCAGGATGCCGTTCTCCGGTTGCAGGCGGTAGTCGTCGAGGGCGTCGAAGGTGTAGCCGCCGGTGACGTGGGCGAGCTCGTCGGAGGTCGTGGATTTGTCGCGCATCGCGCGCAGCGACAGCAGCGCGTGGCCCAGCGCCAGCAGCACGGCGAAGCCGAGCAACAGGCGGGCGCGGCGGGCGGGGGGAGGCGAAGGGAGCGGCATGGGACGGGCGGGAAAAAGTATCTGGAGTATGGACAGGTTTCCGCGGCGCGCACAACCTCGCTCCCGCCCCCACGCATGGACGCTGCCGAATACGCCAATCTGGAAAAAGTCGAACGCGAGCACTGGTATTACGCGGGCAAACGCGAGCTCGCCGGCTGGTGGCTGCGGCGCGTCGCCGGCCTCAGGCGCGAGACCGTGCTCGCCGACTGCGGCGCCGGCACGGGGCGCTTCGCGCTCGAACTCGCCGGCGAGTGCCAGGTGCGCGTGGTCGACGACCACGGCGAGTCGCTCGCGATCCTCCGCCAGCGGTTTTCCGCCGAGCAGGTGCTGGAGGGCTCCTGCACCAGGCTGCCTTTCGCCGGCGGCAGCGTCGACTGCCTGACGGCGCTCGATGTGCTGGAGCACGTGGAGCACGACGCGGCGGCGGTGCGCGAGTTTCAGCGCGTGCTCCGGCCGGGCGGCGTGGCGGTCGTCACGGTGCCGGCGGCGATGGCGCTGTGGAGCGACTGGGATGTGGCGCTGCATCATTTCCGCCGCTACGCCCGGCCCGGCCTCGTCGCGCTTTTTCCCGCGGAGCAGTGGGAGCTCGTGCACGTGAACTACACGAACGTCGTCGTGTTTCCCGCGGTGTGGGTGGTGCGCAAGTGGCGCCACTGGACGGGTGCGGCACCGTTGCCAGCTGCTGCTGGCCCGGCGTTTGTCCGGGCCGCCCGCCCGGCACAGGCGCGTCGGGCCGAGGACGCGTTGCCGCCGCGCTGGCTGAACCGCGTGCTGCAATTCATGTTTGTCCGCACCGGCCGCGTGTCGGCGGTGCCGTTTCCGTTCGGCGTGAGTCTGCTGCTCGTCGCGCGGAAGAAAGGGTAGGGCTTGCCCCGGTCTGCGAGCGAAACGCGGCGAGGGCGCCGCGTCCCCAAAGAAAGAGCCGCGGGGAAAAAGAGCCCGAGGCCTTTGGTCAAGACCGCTTCTTTTTCGAAATTGGGGGAGCGACCTTGGGCGCGACAGTCGCGGGCAAGCACGGTCCCACAGCCCAACCAAGCAAGAGCGGCCGAGCCGCGGCTCACCCGGCCTGCCCGCCATAGCTTTGGCGACGGCGGGAGGGTTCGCCCGACCAAGAAATCTTCGCTACTCGGTGAAACCCGCCTCGCCGACTTTGCGGCCTTGGGCGTCGAAGAGCACGAGCACGGTGAAATGCGGGTCGATCGGCGGCAAGGCGCCGGCAAGATCGAACGTGAGGCGCGCGAGCGGCGGCAGCGGCCGGCCCCAGGCGTTGGCGAGGGTCGCGCCGCCCGCGGTGCCGTCGAGCCGGAGGGCCGTCGCGGACAGGGTGGCGTTGGCGGCGGAGAGCCGGACGCGCGGCGTCAGCGGCGTGGTGAGCAGCATGAGCTCGGCGGACACCACGGGCCGCGCCGCCGCGACCACGGCGTTGATGCGAAAAGGGGCGAGGCCCGCCCCGGCGGTGCGCGGCTCGAGCAGCTCCGCGCGGTTGAGCGGCACGACGGCGCGGCCTTGGCGCACCCAGAATTCGTAGGTCTCGCTCGCGAAGACGCGGGTGAAGTGTTGCCTGACATAGTCGAACAACGGGCCGCCGAGCGGGAATTTGCCGTCGCGGAGAAAATCCAGCACGCCGCGCTGCACGATGATCACCGGGCGTTGCGCGTGGTCGAGGGCCGCGATGATCGCGGCCTGCTGCGCCGGGTTCAGCAGCGAGAACCAGTGCGTGGCGTTGGCGAGGGTGGGCGTGGGCAGGCCGGTCCATTGGTTGAAGCTGTAGAGCCCGGGCAGACTGAAGAGCACGTCGCCGTGCACGGAGGCGTTGACCGAGAGGGTGCGCAGCGCGAGCGCGTGGTTCTCCAGCAGGCGAAGGTCTTCGGCGCCGGGGAGGTTGAGCGGCTCGCTCGCCTGGTAGCGCGTCCAGCCGAGGCGCGCGAGGGTGGCGGTCATGAAGAGCACGGTGCCGCAGACGCCGGCCGCCGCCGCCACGCGGAGCGGTTTGGCCCAAGGTTGGTCGTGGCGCGTCAGGTGCGCGAGCGCTTCGCGGCAGCCGACTGCGGCGAGCGGCATCAAGAGAAACGTGCCCCAACTGATCTGACTGCCGGCGATGGGGTAGGCCTGAAGGTATTGCTCGGTGAGCAACAGCCCGATCCACGCCAGCGCGGCGCCGTGGCGGGGCGAGCGTTCCGGGCCGAGGGGAAAAACAAACAGCCACGACAGGGGCACGCCGAAGCCGAGCGTCGCCGCCAACGTGTTTAGCGGAATGATCTCCGCGTAGGCCGCGAGGAGAAAGGTGCCGGTCGCCAGCCGACCCCAGCTCACCACGAGGGGCACCCAGGCCTGTCCGCGTCTGCGCCAACACAGGAACGCCAGCAGGACCGACGCCGCCGCGACCGGCGCCGTGCCGTCGTGCCAGAGCGGCGCGAAATGATAGACGCCCGGGTGGTGCAGCGGCCCGAGCAGCACGCCGTCGAGCAGGCCGAGCAGACTCGTGCCGCGGGCGAGTGTCGCGAGTGCGACCACAACGGTCAGCGCGAGGCCGGCGCCGATGAAAACGAAAAGCTGGCGGGTCTGGGCGACGGGTTGGCGGCGTCGGGCGGCCGCGAGCGTCATGGTGCCGGCGCTGATGATGGCGAGCGCGGCGAAGACCTGCGCCCAGCGCAGCGCGAGAAAGTGCTGCATCAGCGCGACGGGCAGCAGCCCGAGCGCCGCGCCGCCGAGCAGGGCGCCGCGGCGGGAGATTTTCTCCTGCGCGTGGTTGGCCAGCAGCCAGACAACCGTGGCCGCGATGAAGAACACACCGACGTTGATCTTGATGAGCGCGAGCGCCGCGCCGCTGACGCCGGTGAGCACAGCGAACCACGTGAGCTGGCCGCGCAGGATGAGCTCGACTCCGGCCCACGCCGTCAGCGCGACGATCACCGTGAGCAGGCTGCCGGGATGACCCGGCTCGTTGATCATCGACCACAGGTGATAGTAAACGACCCCGAGCGCCGCGAGCGCCGCCGCGCGCGAGCGGGTCAGCCGCCAGGTGATGCCGGCGCAGGCGAGCGCGGTCGCGACCCAGTTGAAGAGTGCGATCTCGCGGCCCGCCATGCTCGTGAACTCCAGTCCGCCGATCCGGTGCAGCAGATCGTAGAGCAGATAGAAAAACGGGCCGTATTGCGTGAAAGACCGAGCAGCGCGGTGACCACCCGCCTAGTCAACGCGGTCCCTCCGCTTCAGGATGAACGCGGGTCGCTGTTTCACCTCGTCATAGACGCGCGCCAGGTATTCGCCGAGGATGCCGATGCCGATGAGCTGCACGCCGCCGATGAAAAGCGTCAGCGTCACCAGCGTCGTGAAACCGGTCGCCGCCACTTCGACGCCGAACAGGCGGCGCGAAATATAGAACACGCCGAGCGCGAAGCCGCACAGGCTGATGCCGACGCCGGCGTAGGTCAGCAGCCGCAGCGGCAGGTAGGAAAAGCTGAAGAGCCCGTCGAACGCGTAGCGCACGAGCCGCCGCAAGGTCTGCTGCGGTTGCCCCGCGGCGCGCTCCTGCCGGTCGTAGAGCACCTCGGCCGACGGGAAGCCCACCCACGCGCGCAGGCCGGGGAAAAAACGGTTGCGCTCCGGCAGCGCGTTCAGCGCATCGACCGCCGCGCGGTCGAGGAGGCCGAAGGTGCCGGTGTTGGCCTCGATGGGAAAATCCGTGAAGCGGTTGAAGAACCGGTGGAAAATATCCAGCCCCAGCCGGCGCGGGCCGGCGACGGCGTCGCCCGTGGCGTTGGCGAGTCCGGCGGCGATGGCGGCTTGGAAACCGAAATTGCGGCTGAGCTCGAGCAGCGCGAAGCGTTTGTCCTGCGCGGCGTGCGCGCGGACGAGCCCGGCGGACTGGTCGCGGCTGCCGTCATCGACGAGCAGCGCGGTCCATCGCGTGCCGGGCTGGGCGTCGAACACCGCGGCGAGGCGAGCGAGGAGCTCGGGCAGGACCGGTTCCTCGTTGAAAATCGGGATGACGACGGTGACCGAGGATGGGCTCATGCGCAGCGGGATTGATGACAGGACGAGGCGCGAGAGCGAAGGCAATTTTCCGTGAAACTGCGCACGCCCGGGGCGCGGTCGTGACTGCGGTGGAGAGACGGCGGCGGAGAAGAAAACCTTGCGGCGTCTGCGGTCGGCGGCTGACATGCTGCCATTCCCGCGCCCCTGCCGTGACCGAAGTTTTATTTCTCTGCCGATTCGGGTTGGACGTGCTGCTGACTGTCGGTGCGGCGTGGTTGCTGGTGCGGGCTTTCTCCGAGTGGAGCCGTGGCGCCCCCGCCGCGGACGAAGCAAACGCGGCGAGGGCGCCGCGTCCCCAGGGAGTGGCCGCGCTCGAAAGGTTGCTTAGCTGGGGGCTGGCGCTGCTGCTGATCGTGGTGGCGTCGGGCGAGATGTTGAGTTGGCGCGGCGCGCTCGGCGCCAACGGGTTTCTGGCCGCGCACGCCGGCGGCTTTCTCGCGCTGGCCGCGTGGCGGAGAAAATCACTCGCCGGCGACAAGCAGGCGCTGCACGAACTCGGCCGAGAGGTGCGGGCGCAGTTCCAGACCAAGGATGCCGCCGCGCTCCTCGGCGTCGGGCTGGTCGTGATCTTCGCCGGCCTCGTCGTGCTCGCGATGCTCGGCAAGCCCGTCGTCTACGACGCGCTGACTTACCGGCTGTCGCGGATCGGGCTGTGGTTGCAGGACGGGCGGATCGCGCACTACGCGACGGACGACGCGCGGTTGAACTA
>JACQFT010000201.1 GCA_016199925.1 Opitutia bacterium
AGCTGTGGTTTCGAATGCACGTGGGCGACGATGGGGCGGGGCGGGGGAGCGGCAAACTATTTTGCGTCGTCTTCCGTGGCGAGTCGCGGCGCGCGAAGCTGGAGCCGGGGCGCCCCCGCCCCGGAAATATGGGTGCAACGCGGCGGGGGCGCCGCGTCCCCAAAAATTGCCGGGCCGCCGGCCGCTCCCGCCGCAGAAAATCTTCCGTCGAAAAATCCGGCGCGCGTAGCTTTTTCTTGTGTCTGGTGGGGCGGGCGATTTTACCTTTGGGCCGTGAAGTATATTTTCGTCACGGGCGGCGTAGTTTCATCCTTGGGCAAAGGGCTGACGGCGGGAGCCCTCGGCGCCCTGCTCGAGATGCGCGGCCTCCGGGTGCGCATCCAGAAATTCGATCCCTACCTCAACGTCGATCCGGGCACGATGAGCCCGTTCCAGCACGGTGAAGTCTATGTGCTCGACGACGGCGCGGAGACCGACCTCGACCTCGGCCACTACGAGCGCTTCACCTCGGGTCAGCTCTCGCGGCAGAACAGCCTGTCGTCGGGCCAGATTTACGAGGCCGTCATCGCGCGCGAACGCCGCGGCGATTACCTCGGCAAGACCGTGCAGGTGATCCCGCACGTCACCAACGAAATCAAGGACCGCATCTACAAGGGCGGCAAAGGCGTCGATGTGCTCATCACCGAGATCGGCGGCACGACGGGCGACATCGAGGGCCTGCCGTTCCTCGAGGCCATGCGGCAGTTCGCGCTCGAGGTCGGCCCGAAGGATTGTGTCTTTATCCACGTCACGCTGATCCCGTTCCTCAAGGCCGCGGGCGAACTGAAGACAAAGCCCACGCAGCAGTCCGTCGCGAAGCTGCGCGAGATCGGCATCCAGCCGCACTTCCTCTGCTGCCGCTGCGACCACCCGCTCACGCCGGAGATGCGCGAGAAGCTCAGCATGTTCTGCAACGTGCCGGTGAAGGCCGTGATCGAGGAGCTCGACGTGCAGTCCTCCATCTACGAGCTGCCGCTCGCGCTCCAGAAGGAGCACCTCGACCAACTCGTCCTCGACCGCCTCGGCCTGAAGATGCGGCCGAACCCGAAAAATATCTGGGCCGAAGTCGTGCGCCGCATCCAGTCGCCGAAGCACGAGGTGCAGATCGGCGTCGTCGGGAAATACATCGAGCTGCAGGACGCCTACAAATCCGTTTACGAGTCACTCAGCCACGCGGGCATCGCGAACAACTGCCGGGTGAACGTCGTGCGCATCGACGCCGAGGATCTCGAAGCGAAGGGCGGACTCGCCCGCCTCAAGAAACTCGACGGCATCCTCGTCCCCGGCGGCTTCGGTGACCGCGGCACCGAGGGGAAGATCGCCGCCGCCAGCTACGCCCGCACGCACCGGATTCCCTACTACGGCCTCTGCCTCGGACTCCAGGTCGCGATCATCGAGTTCGCGCGCAACGTGCTGAAACTGAAAAACGCCAACTCGGTCGAGTTCGACGAGAAGACCCCGCACCCGGTGATCGCGCTCATGGACGAGCAGCGCAACGTCGTGCTGAAGGGCGGCACGATGCGCCTCGGCGCCTACGCCTGCCGGCTCAAGCCCGGCACCCTCGCGCGCAAAGCCTACGGCACCGAGACCGTCTCCGAGCGCCACCGCCACCGCTTCGAGGTGAACAACGACTACCTCGAGCGCCTCGAGCACGCCGGCATGACCATCAGCGGCTGGAATCCCAAGCGCGGCCTCGTCGAAGTCGCCGAGTTGCGCGACCACCCGTGGTTCCTCGGCGTGCAGTGCCACCCCGAGTTCCAGTCCAAGCCCAACAAAGCGCACCCGCTCTTCGCCGCCTTCATCGCCGCCGCGATCAAGCGCGCCGCCAAGAAGTAAAGAACCCCGGGGCGAGCCCCGAGGCATTTGACCAATCCCCATGCAATTCACGACCATCACGCCGCCTTGGAGGGACGACCTCCGTGTCCACCGTCGGACCACTGACCGGACAGAGCCGGTCCCTCCCTTTCCAGCAAAGCTGAAGCGAGCTTCGGAGTATCGGAACCACCGCGAATGATTTTCCAACCGAAGAAGCTCCTCCTCATCGCCGGGCCCTGCTCCCTCGAGAACGAGGCCGTCTGCCGCGCCGTCTGCAAGGTGCTCGTGAAGCTCGCCAAGAAGCACCCGGAACTGAACATCGTTTTCAAGGGCTCGTTCGACAAAGCCAACCGCACCTCCGCCGCCGGTCCGCGCGGCACCGGCATGGAGGAAGGCCTGCGCCTCCTCGCGCTGATGAAAAAGGACTACGGCTTCCCCGTCCTCACCGACGTGCATGAGCGCCAGCAGATTCCCGCCGTCGCCGCCGTGTGCGACGTGCTGCAGATCCCCGCGTTCCTCTGCCGCCAGACCGATCTCCTCCTCGCGGCCGCCGCGAGCGGGCGCACCGTCAACGTGAAGAAGGGGCAGTTCCTCTCGCCGCACGAGATGCAGTTCGTCACCGGCAAACTCAAGGAAGGCAAGGCGCGCGAAATCTGGCAGACGGAACGCGGCACGACCTTCGGCTACCAGAACCTCGTCGTCGATATGCGGAGCTTCGCGATCATGAACGCGCTCGGTTACCCGACGGTGTTCGACGCCACGCACAGCGTGCAACTGCCCGGAGCCGCCGGCGGCAAGAGCGGCGGCCAGCGCGAGTTCGTGCCGCCCCTCGCCCAGGCCGCGCTCGCGGCGGGGGCCAGCGGTCTTTTTCTCGAGACGCATCCCGATCCGGCCAAGGCAATCTCCGACGGCCCCAACATGATTCCGCTCGGCGAACTGCCGGCGCTCATCGCGTCGTGCCTCGCGGTCTGGCGCGCGGCGCGGGGATAGTTGTCCTTGTGGGAGCGAGCTTGCTCGCGACACTTCGTGCCGAGTTGCGAGCAAGCTCGCTCCCCCAGGCGACCCGACACCCTGGCATTGACCGGAGCCTGATTGCCGCCAACTTTCCCTCAAAGAATTCCCCCATGTCCACCTTCACCATTGATGTCCCGATGCCCTCGATGGGCGCCACCGTCAGCGAGCTGACCATTGTCAACCTTGTCGTCGCGCCCGGCGCGAAGGTCGCGAAAGGCCAGAAGCTCGCCGAACTCGAGAGCGACAAGTCTGCGTTCGACTTCGAGTCGCCCGCCGACGGCACCATCCTCGCCGTGCACGGCAACAAGGGCGACGTGAAGTCGTCCGGCCAGACGCTCTTTCGCATGGAGACTTCGGACCAGAGTTTGCAGCACTTGGCCATCGCCACCGCCAAGCACGACGCCGAAGTCGCCGCGCATGTTGCTCCCGCGGCTCCCGCCTCTAGCCCCGCGCCTCGTGCCTCCAGCCTCGTCCGGACCCCGCGCGCGCTCAAGCTGGCGCAGGAAGCCGGCCTCGATCCCACGAAGATCGGCGACATCGAAGCCACCGGCCCCGGCGGCCGTGTCTCCGGCGACGACGTCGCGAAATACTTGGCGAGCCGGAAGTGAGTTTTCGATTCACCACCGAGGCACAAAGGCACGAAGTCAGATTGGAAATGGTGGGGCGGGGTCGCTGACTCGCCTCTTCGCTTTCTCCGTGCCTCCGTGTCTTTGTGGTTAGTTAACCCTGCAGCTCGTGGCTCAGGATGCTGAGCGCATACACGGCGGCCGTGTCGCTGCGGAGCACGAGCGGGCCGAGCGTGATCGGTTGGAAGCCCGCGTTGATCGCGGTCGTCATTTCGCCGGGTGAAAAATCTCCCTCGGGGCCGACGAGCCATAACACCTTCCTCGGTGCGTTCTGCTGGCCAGCAGTATGCTTGGCGGCGTAGTGGGCGAGGGATTTCTTCAACGTCGTCGGGCCGGCGTGCAGGCTGGCGATGAGTTTCAAGTCGTAGCCGCTCGCCGACTGCATGAACGCCGTGGCGTCCTGAATCGGCGCGATCTCGGGCAGCCACGGATTGCCGCATTGCTTGGCGGCTTCGATGGCGGCGGTGCGCCACTTGCCTGTCTTCTTGCCGGCGCGGTCGCCGTCGAGGTGAACTTGCGTGCGCTCGCTGAGGAGCGGCACGATGCGCGCGGCGCCGACCTCGGTGGCTTGGCGCACGATGTCGTCCATCGTCGCGCCCTTCGGCAGCGCCTGCGCCAAGGTCATCTCGTGCGCGAGCGGCGCGGCTTGGCGCGACTCCTTTACGCGGAGGAGCGTGGCGGCCTTGGCGGCGTCGGTGCATTCGCAGAGCCACTCGCGACCGCGACCGTCGAACGCCACGACCGGATCGCCGCGGCTGCACCGGTTCACCGTGACGAGGTGATGGCTCTCGTCCGCCGCGAGCCGGATTTCCCTGGCGTCGGCGAGGGCGTCGGGGGCGTAAGCGCGAAAGTCAGGCATGGGCGCAGTGTCGCGCGTCGGGGCGTGAGTGACAAGAGCGGCGTTGTGGGAGGGAAACCACGAATGAACACGAAGGCCCGCGAACCCGAAACGGACTGTTCACAGAAGGTCGCGAAGGAAACAAAGGTTTCGAGCCCGAGCCCTTCGCTTGCGGGCGTGAATAGATCTGTGCCGGTAGGGCGAACCGGGTGGGGCGAAGCCTCCGGCTGAGCCGTGCGGCGAACGCAGATCACACGCGGCTCACCGGGGACGGTTTGCCCTACCAGCACAGATTTAATCACACCCTTCGTTTGCTTCGTTGCCTTCTGTGAGAATTCCGGGCGGCTATTTTGGCCACGGACTGCCCGGATGAATCCCGGATACGAACCGATCCGATCCGTGTCTAGCCGCGAAATCCGTGGGCAAAAATTCCGACGGTTTGGATAGGCGAAAAAATCAGGGTTTACTTTGGCGGCGGGGCGGCTTTGTTTCGCGGCCTTGGTGTCGCCCGGATGGCGGAATTGGCAGACGCAACGGACTCAAAATCCGTCGCCCTCTAAAGGCGTGTGGGTTCGACCCCCTCTCCGGGCACCATCCTTCGCTTCGCAGGGCGAAGCTTCGGATGGCACGGCCGTGTCTCGCGCGGCGGGCGAAAGCGCCGGCTCGGCGAGCAGGCGCCGAAGGATTTTGGCAAGAGCTCTTCTTTCAGGAATTTTGGGAGCGACCTTGGGCGCGACGGCCGCGTGCAAACACGCTCCCGCAGGCACCGAACCGAGCCGACGCTTGCCCGCCGTCGCCTTGGCGAAGGACGGCGCGCAACTGCCGGCGACCAAAGCCACGCCTCGCCCGGCCGGTCGGTTGAGCCCTGCCGCCGGCCGGTTGCGGGCGTCCAGTCCGGCGCGTTTCGTTCGCGTTACAACGCGCCACAAGTGGCGCGCTGGCTTGACTAATAGGATTAATACGCCACTTATGGCGCGCATGAAGACTGAGGTTCACGCGACGGATGAACACCTGCTGACGCTGCTCGGGGCGCGGCTGGCCCGGTTGCGACTGGCGAGAAACATGACTCAGCAGCAACTCGCGGAGCAGGCCGGACTCGGGTTGCGCACCGTGCAGCGGTTGGAGCTGGGCGCGGCGGCGACGCAACTGTCGGGTTTCGTGCGCGTGTGCCGCGTGCTCGGGTTGGTGGAGCGGTTCGACGCGCTGGTGCCCGAGTCGGCCGCCAGTCCGATGGCGCAACTGGAGTCGCAGGGCCGGAAGCGGCAGCGGGCCTCGAGCCGCCAGCCGGCGCCGGGCGAGCCGAAGAAGTGGACGTGGGGCGAGCCGGCATGATCGCGCGCGTGCAACTGTGGGGCCGGACGATCGGCGCCGTCGCGCGGGCGGACGGGCGGGACTATGCCTCCTTTCAATACGACCCCGGGTTTGCGACGAGCGGCATCGAGCTTTCACCGCTGACGATGCCGCTGAGCGACCGAGTGTATGAGTTTCCCGCGCTGGCGCGAAACACTTTTCACGGTCTGCCGGGGCTGCTGGCGGACTCGCTGCCGGACAAATTCGGCAATGCGCTGATCAATGCGTGGCTGGCGACGCAGGGTCGCACGCCCGAGAGTTTCGGGGCGGTCGAGCGGCTGTGCTACACAGGAGCGCGCGGCATGGGCGCGCTGGAGTTTGAGCCGGGACTCGGGCCGACGCCACGCCCGGCGGCGAAGATCGAGATCGATGCGCTGGTCCGGCTGGCCTCCGAGGTGCTGACGAGCCGCCGCGAATTGAAAACAAATTTTGCCCGGGCGGCGCGCGAGAAGGCGCTGGGCGACATCCTCCGGGTGGGCACCTCCGCCGGCGGGGCGCGCGCCAAGGCCGTCATCGCCTGGAATCGCGAGACCAACGAAGTGCGTTCGGGCCAGATCGCGGCGGGCGACGGATTCGATTACTGGCTGCTGAAGTTCGACGGCGTGGCCGGCAATCAGGACAAGGAGCTGGAGGATCCGAAAGGCTATGGCGCCATCGAGTATGCCTATCACCTGATGGCGAAGGCGGCCGGCCTCACGATGAGCGAGTGCCGCCTGCTGGAAGAGAACAACCGGCGGCACTTCATGACGCGGCGCTTCGACCGGCTGGCGGGCGGCGAGAAACTCCACATGCAGTCGCTCGGCGCGCTGGCGCATTTCGATTTCAACCTCGCCGGGGCCTACGCTTACGAGCAGGCGCTGCTGGCGATCCGCCAACTCGCCCTGCCGATGGCGGCGGTGGAGGAGCAGTTCCGCCGGATGGTGTTCAACGTCGTGGCACGGAATCAGGACGACCACGTGAAAAACATCGCCTTCCTGATGGACAAGCAGGGCCGGTGGGCCCTCGCCCCGGCGTTCGACGTGACTTACAGCTACAATCCGGCCGGTTCGTGGACCGCCACGCACCAGATGACGCTGAACGGAAAACGCGACGGCTTCACGCAGGAAGATTTCGCACGCTGTGCGAAGACGGCGTCGATGAAACGCGGCCGCGCCGGCGCCATCATCGAGGAAGTGCAGACCGCCGTGGCGCGCTGGCCGGAGTTTGCGGCGCTGGCGCGAGTCGATGCCGACTGGCGGAAAAAAATCCAAAAGACCCACCGGCTGAAATTCCCGGCCGGTTGAGCCGCCGTGCGCTCGCGGGGCGAGCGCGAGTGCCCGAAAATAACCGCGTGAGACTTGCTCCTCCGGCTTCGTGTCGCCCGGATGGCGAACTCGGCCGATGCAACGGACTCTTACGACGGAGTTGTTTTGGCGCCGTCGCCATCGTGCGGGCGTTCGCCGAGCCGCGGAAACTGCTGTTGCCGCGTCGGGAGCTGCCGGCGAAGCGACCGGGCTTGCGGACAAACTGGAAGCGACACGGCGTGGCCAGCAGAAGTCTTTTCGCGGCCATCCGACGGCTCGTCGGCGCCGGCTTACCGGGCGGCGGTCGCGGCGTGCCAGTAGGCCAGCGCGCGGCGCGATTCGGGGTGGGCCGACCTCCAGTCTCGCGCCGGAAATCTGGCCGCTGCGCCTCCCGGTCGGTTCCTTCGCGGACAAGCCGAGCTACGCGGTCCTTCCGGGACTCCGGCAGGTGCGCCAAGGCCGGCTGCGCCGAGTGCTCGGTGGGTTGTCGGCGGCGAATCTGGCGGCGTGGGACGCATGCCTCTTGGCTTAGCTGCTCTGAGGCGTTGGCCCGTGATTTGAGTTGGCGAACGGCGCGGCGCGGCCAAGCATTCGGCCCGCATGCACGACCTGAAGCACCTCTTTGACCAGAACCGGAGTTGGGCGGCGGAGATCAAGCGGCGGGACCCGGAGTTTTTCGCGAAGCTCTCGCGGCAGCAGAACCCGGAATTGCTTTGGATCGGCTGCTCGGACTCGCGCGTGCCGGCGAACGAGATCATCGGCGTGTTGCCGGGCGAGGTCTTCGTGCACCGCAACATCGCGAACGTCGTCGTGCATACCGACCTGAATTGTCTTTCGGTGATCCAGTTCGCCGTCGATGTGCTGAAGGTGAAACACATCATCGTGGTCGGCCGCTATGGTTGCGGCGTGGTGCAGGCGGTGGTGCGGTGCCAGCGGGTGGGCCTGGCCGACAACTGGCTGCGGCACGTGCAGGACGTGCGCGAGAAGCACGACAGTTGCCTGTGCCGGCTGCCCGACGACACGGCGCGCAGTGCGCGGCTGTGCGAGCTGAATGTCATCGAGCAAGTCGCCAACGTGTGCGCGACGACCATCGTGCACGACGCGTGGGCGCGCGGGCAGGAGCTGACGGTGCACGGCTGGATTTACGGACTGCGCGACGGTTTGCTGCGGGACCTCGGTTTCAGCTCGGGCGGACTCGAGGAAACGGCGCCGGCTTACCGGGCGGCGGTCGCGGCGGTGAACGGGTAGGCGATGCGCGACAGAGATCGCGGAAACGCGGAGGAGCGGAAACGCGGAGTTTGAGTGAGCGCGGTCCGCGGGGGGCGCGGACCCTCCAGCAAACCAGACGGCGCGCCGTCCCGCCGCCGCCGCCAAGGCTATGGCGGGCAGGCGAGCGGTGGCCCTACATTCGGTTGCGTGTGTCCGGTCCCAATAAAAACGCCCGCGATTGCTCGCGGGCGGTGGCTAAGAAGAAAGGGTTTCGCGGTGCGCCTCAGGCGCGGCCGAGATAGGAGCCGTCGGCGGTGCTGACCTTGATGAGTTCGCCTTCCTTGATGAAGAGCGGCACGGAGACGACGAGGCCGGTCTCGCACTTGGCGGGCTTCTGCACGTTGCTGGCGGTGTCGCCCTTGATGCCTTCGGCGCTCTCGACGACCTTGAGGACGACGGACGACGGGATGTCGATCGTCACGGGGACGTCGTTGATGAAGAGCACGTCGGCCTTGCCGTTGGCGACGAGGTAGTTCTTGGCTTCGCCGATCATGACGGCGCCGATCTCGAAAGTCTCGAACGTCTCCGGGTCCATGAACGAAAAGGTGTCGCGGTCGGCATAGCTGAACTCGAGGGTGCGGCGGTCGGTGGGCAACACCTCGACGGGGTCGGGCGAGTTGAAGCGCTGCTCGAGCGACTTGCCGTAACGCAGATTGCGCATCTTCACCTGCACGAACGCGCGGAGATTGCCGGGCGTGCGGTGCTGGGTCTCCATGATGAGGTGCGGTTCACCATTGAACTTGATGACTTGGCCTTTGCGGAGGTCGTTGGCTGCGGGCATGACTGAGGCGGATGGGAGGTTGCGGATTGCGAAAGGGGATAGGATTACCGGCGGGGTTTCGGCGATGTCAACACCGCCCTCCCGTTTAATCCGACGGGCGGAGCGGCTTCCCGGTTTGGTTTCGTCAGTGTGGGCCAGCGCGCTTGCGCGCGCGGTCTGGCACGCGCGAGCGCGCCGACCCACGGGGGAACTGTGCGCGTGAGCCAGCCGGAACGCCCGGCTGACGGGCGGAGCGGCGGCCCGCGGCGCTCCTGCGGGCCCGCCCGGCGCGGCGCGGACCGCTCCCGCCCTTGGCTCCGCCATCTCCATGCTTGTCATTTCGGAGGGGTATCAAACACTCCGCCAACACACTTATGAAGCAGCGCACCCTCTTGCGCGAGGTCTCCATCAAGGGCAACGCCCTGCACACCGGAGACGCCGTGCACATGACTTTCAAGCCCGCCCCCGCGAACCACGGAATCGTGTTCAAGCGCACCGACCTGCACGGGCAACCGGAAATCCGGCCCCGCGTCGACCACGTGACCGACCTCGTGCGCGCCACGACGATCCAGGTCGGCCACGCCAAGATCCACACCGTCGAGCACGTGCTCAGCGCCCTCAGCGGCTGCGGCATCGACAACCTCGTCATCGAGATGGACGCCAGCGAGCCGCCGATCCTGGACGGTTCCGCGCGGCCGTTCGTGAACCTCATCGCCCAGGGCGAGCCCGTCGAGCAAGACGCCGAGCGCGAATACTTCACGCTCACCGAGGCCGTGTCCGTCACGCGCGGCAATTCCTCGCTCATCGCGCTGCCGTTCGACGGGCTGAAAATCTCCTGCACCTCCGCCGACGACCGCGGCATCCACACGCAGCACCTCTCGCTGACGATCGAGCCCGAGGTTTACGCCGCGCAGATCGCCGCCGCGCGCACCTTCACCATCTACGAGGACATCGAGGAGCTCATCAAGCTCGGCAAAATCAAGGGCGGCTCGCTCGACTGCGCCGTCGTCATCAAAGGCGACAAGATCATCTCGAAGGAGCCGTTGCGTTTCCCCGACGAATTCGTGCGGCACAAGATGCTCGACATCATCGGCGACATCACGCTGCTCGGCCTGCCGCTGAAGGCGCACCTCGTCGCCGTCCGCCCGGGCCACGCGATCAACGCTGAGCTGACGAAGGCGCTGTTCGAGAAATACGAGGCCTGGAAAAAAGGCGGCAAGAAAGCCGCCAAGCCCGCCGCACCCAAGGCCGAGCTCGCCACCGAGACCACCCTCGATATCCGCCGCGTGCTCGACACGCTCCCGCACCGCTATCCGATGGTGATGATCGACCGCGTCGTCGAGCTGAGCGACGAGGCGCTCGTCGCGATCAAGAACGTGACGATCAACGAACCGTTTTTCCAGGGCCACTATCCCGGCAACCCCGTCATGCCCGGCGTGCTCCAGATCGAGGCGATGGCGCAGGCCGCCGGCATCCTCATGCTCCGCCGCACGACGATGGAGGGGAAGACGGCGCTCTTCATGAGCTGCGACAAGGTGAAGTGGCGCAAGCCCGTGCGCCCGGGCGACCAGCTTTCGATCGCGGTGCGGATCACCAAGAGCCGCGCCGGCAAGATCGCGTGCGCCGAGGGCAGTTGCTCCGTCAACGGCCAGGTCGTGTCGTCGGCCGACCTGATGTTCGCCATCGTCGACAACGCCGAAGTCGACTGAAGCCGTGGCCCGCCAAATCCATCCCACCGCGATCATCGAACCCGGCGCCGAGCTCGGCGAGGAGGTCGTGGTCGGCGCCTACGCCTACGTCGGCGGGCGCGCGTTCATCGGCGCGGGCACCGTCCTCCAGCACCACGCCAACGTCGAGGGGCGCACGACCGTCGGCCAGCGGTGCGAGATTTTCCCGTTCGCCTGTGTCGGCACCAAGACGCACGACCTGAAATTCAAGGGCGGCGAACCCGGCCTCGTCGTCGGCGACCACAACGTCTTCCGCGAATACGTCAGCGTGCACGGCGCGACCAACGACGGCGAGTTCACCCGCCTCGGCGACCACAACGTGCTCCTCGCCTACAGCCACATCGCGCACGACTGCGTGGTCGGCAACCACCTCGTGATGAGCGCGCAGTCCGCGCTCGCGGGCCACGTCGTCGTCGGCGACCACGTCAACATCGGGTGGGGGACCGGCGTCCACCAGTTCTGCCGCCTCGGCTCGCACGTGATGCTCGGCGGCATGTCGAAGATCGTGCAGGACGTGCCGCCCTACGTCATCGCCGACGGCAACCCCGCGATCGCGCGCTCGATCAACAAAGTCGGCCTCGAGCGCCACGGCTTCGTGCCCGAGCAGCTCGACCTCGTGAAACAGCTTTTCCGCACCGTTTACCGCGCCGGCCTCAACCGCACGCAGGCTCTCGACGCGCTGCGCAAGCACGCGCACGTCGGCACGCCGGAGTTCCGGCTCTTCGTCTCGTTCATCGAGACGAGCGAACGCGGACTCGTCGCCGGGAAGTGAGCTGGCCGCCGTCGCCCGCCGCCTCGCGGGAGGGCGGCGCCCCGGCCGCGTTCCGGAGGTTTTCCGGCTCCGCCGTCGGAGCCGCCCCGGAAACCGCGGGCTGAGGGGCGGACCCCGCCCCGGCGCGGCGGCACGGGCGCAAAATTTTCCCTTGAGTCGCGCCCCGATTGGGCCGATTTAAGCGGCATGGGCCAGCCTAACCATGAAGCTGAACATGCTTTTCTCCACCCCGGAGGGTATGATCGCCCAGATCAAGGCGCTCCCGTCGGCCCCCCACGCCATGCAGCGAATGCTGGCGTTGCTTGAAGACCCCAATTCCAGCACCGAGGACTTGATCGAGCTGATCCGGCTGGAACGCAGCCTGACGGCCCGCGTCGTGCACATGGCCAACAGCCCGGTGTTCGGGGCCGGCAGTTGCGGCTCGGTCGAGGAGGCCGTCCAACGCCTCGGCTACCGCGTGGTGCACGAGGCCGTGCTCGCAGCGATGGCCGTGGCCTCGTTCTCCAGTGCGTTGCGCACTTACCGGCTGCCCGCCAACACGCTCTGGCGGCAGGCCCTCGCGACGGCGTGCGCCGCCCGTGAGATCGCCCGCCGCACCGACGGGGCCCCGGACGCAGCCTACACGCTGGGTCTCCTCCACAACATCGGGATGGTCGCCATCGACCGGTGGGTGCAGCAGCGCGACCCGACGGTGCAGTTGCTCTGCGCGCCGTGGCCGGACGAGTGGCGGACCGCCGAGACCGGCCTCCTCGGCTTTGACCACGCCGACACGACCGCCGCGATGCTCAAGGCGTGGAAATTCCCGACGGAGCTCGTCGAAGCCGCCCGCTACCAGTTCCGGCCCGGTGCGGCCCGCGCGGCCCGACGCCCGGCCGCGTGCCTGCGCACTGCACACTGGATCCGCCGGATGGTCTGCTCGGAGGATCTGAAGGGCCAGCTCCCGGACCCGGAGGTGCTCGCCCTCGCCGGTGTGGAATCGACGGGCCTGGTCGACGTGGCGCAACAGGTCCTGCACGAGGTCGAGACACTCTGGGAATCCCTGCAGCTCGACCACACCCAGGCGGCCTGACCCCGGCGGTCTCTTGTTCGCTGTGGGTTTGACACCCCGGAACAGCTTGCTCCGGCTTGGCTGGAGTGGAGGGACCGGCTCCGTCCGATCCGAAGATGGGGGAAAAGACGGACGACACGGAGGTCGTCCCTCCCAGGCGAAGCAATGGTTTTGAGTTGCAGGTGGATCTGCCAACCGCCCCTGAGATTGCTCCGGGAATCTTTACTTTACCGCCGCTCCGCCGGGGACGCGGCAGCTCCGCCGCGTTTCGCCGGCGCGGCTCCAGTTTCCCCAAAGCAAAGAGCCTCGGGGCAAGTCCCGAGGCATTGGGCCAAGACAACTTCTTTCCGACCTTGTGGGAGCGACCTTGGTCGCGACTCGCCCGCCAAACGTCGCGTGCCAGCACGCTCCCGCTGCCATCCATCCAAGCCGAAGCAAGCTTCGCGGTATCGGCCCCACCGTGAACAAGAAGTCCCGGGCGGCCCGGCCACGCGAGCCGCGCCCCGACCGGAGCGGCGCGCGCCGCTCACGGCGCCGGCATCTCGCCGAGCCGCCGCAGGTAGTCGAACGGGTAGAGCCCCGAGCCGTGCCCGTCGCTGAACACGAAACGGATGGCGTAGCTGCCGACGCGCTCCCAGCTCCGCACCTCGACGCCCGCGAAATTCTTTGGCGGCTCGCCGCCGTATTTCGTCCCGAAGATGTCGCGCTCGCCGCGCACCTCCGCGCTGGGCGAGGCCGCGCGCAGCGTGGCGACGGGGATGTAGCTTTCCTTGCCGTCGTCCCAGCGGATGGCGACTTCGTGGCCGATGATCTGGAGGTCTGCGGGCGTGTTCATGCGTTCGTGCCGCAGAGCTATTGGGGAACACCGC
The DNA here is from genome assembly GCA_016199925.1 of Opitutia bacterium. Taxonomy (GTDB): domain Bacteria; phylum Verrucomicrobiota; class Verrucomicrobiia; order Opitutales; family Opitutaceae; genus JACQFT01. The sequence continues at coordinate 13,411 of JACQFT010000201.1, forward strand.
GCAAAGTGAAGCCCGGAAAATCGCCGCCCGCCCCGGCGGGCGTTCGCCGAGGAATGGTCGGCGTAACCGAATTGCTCCTCGCCGCGTCTCGCGGACTAGGATTCACTCCGCCCCACAACCTACCCCCGAGGTGACTTCCCCCACCATCATACGACGGATTGCGGCCGGGCTGGCGCTGCTCTGGTTTGGCGCGGCAGCGTTCGCGCAGGTCTCGCCCGACAACCAGTTGTCGGCCGACGAACAGGCGTCGCGTTTCCTCGGGCAGGCGACGTTCGGCCCGTCCCCCGACGGCCTCGTCGAGTTGCGCGGGCTCGGCAACGACTTCAATGCCTGGATCACCCGCGAGGCCGCCAAGCCCGTCTCTTCCGCCGAGGCCTTGCTCGTGGCGGCGCGCGCCGCCGGCCAGATCACGACCAGCGACACCGGCACCAACCGCCGCGCCCGCAACCAGGTGATGATCGCCGGCGCCGACCAGCTCCGCCAGCGGGTCGCCTACGCGCTCAGCCAGATCCTGGTCGTCTCCGATCTCGATTCCAACGTCGCCAACGGCGGCGACGGCTCCAGCAGTTACTACGACCTGCTCGCGCGCCATGCACTGGGCAATTTCCGCACGCTGCTCCTCGACGTCACCCGCCACCCGATGATGGGCCGTTATCTCAGCCACTACAAAAACCGCAAAGCCAACCCCGCCTCCGGCACCCGCCCCGACGAAAACTACGCGCGCGAAGTCATGCAGCTTTTTTCCACCGGCCTCTACCAACTCACCGCCGCCGGCAACTATGTGAACGACGCCGGCGGCCGCCCGCTCGAGACCTACGGCGACACCGACATCACCGAGTTCGCGCGGGTCTATACCGGCTTCACCGACGAGAGCGCGAACAACACCGGCACGGGCGCCGGCCGCGCCGATTTCCCCAGCGCCGCCCAAAACTACACCGCGCCCATGC
>JACQFT010000200.1 GCA_016199925.1 Opitutia bacterium
GAAGAGTTGGTCGGTGTCGATGTCGACGACGAGGGCGGCGGCGCGGATGGCCCGGATCGCGGGCGAGCGCCGGCCCGGAAGGGGCACGAGGAGATCGTGATGGTCCATCGCGTCGAGGAGCAGCTCGTAACTGCGCGGGGTGAAGCGCTGGTGCAACTTCGCGCCGTGGTGGTCGAGGTAGCTTTGGACCAGGTAGCCGCGATGACCGGGGAGCGGCGGCAAACGGCGGTGTTGCGCGGCGTCGAGTCCCGGCTCGGCGCGGTAGGTGAGCATCGCGAGCTGGCGTGCGAGCTCGAGTCCGCGAACGACGTTGTGCGGGTAGCCCGGGTCGAGCCGGAGAATCTCGCGGGCGACGTGGTTCCAGCCGACGACCCACGCGCTCGATGCGGCGGTGGCGGCGACGGGCAGGATGCGCTCGACGCGGCGCGGAGCGAGGGCCGCGAGCGCGAGCACGACGAGCCCGCCGAGCGAGCCGCCGGCGGCGAGCCGGAGGCGGGGGAGGCCGAGTTCGTCGAGGGCCGCCAAAATGGAACGCGCGAGATCGCCGGTGGTGAGCGTGATATTTTTGCCCGCGGGAAACCCGGGAGTGCCGGGCGCGCTGCTGCCGTAGAAGGAGCCGAGGTGATTGAAACAGAGGACGCGACAGCGCGCCGGGTCGAGGGCGCGGCCCGGGCCGATGAGCGGGGCCCACCAGCCCTCGTGAGCTTCGCCGTCGCGGCCGCCGGCGCGCGCGCACCCGGTGAGCGCGTGGACGAGCAAGACGGTGGGGAGATGCCGCGCTGGGCGCTGCGGGGTGTCGCCCGCCGGGCCCCACCACCAACCATGCAGGCGGTGCCGGCGAACGACGCCGCCGCGCTCGAGGGCGAGGTCGGGCAGCGAGAGGCCGAAGTCGAGAGGTTGGCCGGCGGCAGGGTTTTTCGGAGAAGGCATCGGCGGAACGCTCGCCCGTTGAAACGGCGCCCCGGGCGGATCGGCAAACGGGGAGGCTGTCATAGCGGCCGGCGGGAAAAGTTATGACGCGATAGCACGCGGGGGGAGATTGCCGCGCGGCGCACGGGCGGGGACGAATGGGGGATGTCCGGTTTTTCTCCCATTCCCCTCGGCCGGCGGATCCCCGGGGCGTTGCACTCGGTGTCGTGCAGTTTGCCGACGATGCGCGATGTGATCGGCTACGAGGAGAAACGGCCGGAGACCCTGGAGGCGATGGAAGCGGGCTATCCGCGGTTCCTCCAGCATCCCTGCGTGGCGGAGCTGCGTGCGCGGCTGACGGCGGCGAGTTGCCGGCCGGGGCGGACGCTGTGGCCGGTGCGGTCGGCGAAAGTCGCCGCGGCGCTGGTGCGCCATCTCGGCGGCGGGGAAACGGCGGCGTTGCTCGGCGGGACGGTGCACGCGGCGGTGCATGACGACGCGGCCGAGCGGCCGACGCGGGCGCGCCTGTATTTGCAGCACACGGGCGGGCTGATCGGGTCGCGCGAAGCCGAAGACGCGCTGGTGCGCGGCGGCTGGCGGGGCGCGGCGGCGAGCGAGGAGTTGTGGGCCGGCGACGCGGCGGCGGAAGTGCAGCGCGTGCTGGGCGGGTTGTTCGCCGGCACGCGCGAAGCGGACCGGGTGCTCGCGGCGAGCGGGATGAGCGCGATGCACGCGGCGTTCACGGCGGTCAACGCGGTGCAGGCGCCGCGCGGGCGCACGGCGTGGCTGCAACTCGGCTGGCTCTACCTCGACACGATCGCCGTGCTGAAGAAGTTCACGGCGAATCCGGCGCGCGACTATCTGCACCAGGCCGACGCGCTCGATCTCGCGGCGCTGGAGCGCACGCTGCACGGGCACGGTTCGCGGCTGGCGGGCGTCGTGGTGGAGGCGCCCGGCAATCCGCTCGTGCAGACGCCCGCGGTGGCGGCGGTGGCGGCGCGGTGTCGCGCGCATGGGGTGCGCGTGGTGATCGACCCGGCGATCAGTTCGCCGTTCAATGTCGACGTGCTGGCGCACGCGGACGTGGTGGCGTTCAGCCTGACGAAATACGCGACGCCCGCGGGCGACGTCATGGCCGGCGCGGCGGTGGTCAATCCGGGCGGGCCGGATGCGGCGGCGTTGCGCACGGCGCTGACGGCGGAGACCGAGCCGCCGTATGCGCGCGACTTGGCGCGACTGGCGGTGCAGATCGGGGGCGCGGCTGAGGTCGTGGCGAGGGTCAATGCGAACACGCGGCGCGTGGCGGAATTTCTGGAGCAACATCGCCGCGTGAAGCGCGTGTGGTGGGCCGGGCAGGCGGCGTGCCGGGCAAACTACCGGAAGATCGCGCGGCACGCGGCGGCGTGGGGCGGCGTGATCTCGTTCGCGCTGCGCGAGCCGCCGGCGCGTTTCTACGACGAGGTGCGCGTGGCGAAGGGGCCGAGTTTCGGGATGAGCCGCACGCTGTTGTGCCCGTATGTTTACCTGGCGCACTACGACCTGGTCGGCGCGCGCGAGGGAAGGGCGGAGCTGGCCGCGAGCGGTCTGGAGCCGGAGTTGCTGCGGCTGTCGGTGGGGGCGGAGCCGGTGGAGGAGATCGTCGCGGAGTTGGCGCGGGCGCTAGGGTGAAGGGGGGAGAAAGCTCCAAGCTCCAACATCCAAGCTCCAATGAACCTAGAAAACGCGGTTGAAACGCGGAGGGCGCGGAGAGCACAGAGGAGAAAACCCGGCTTTTTCGTCCCGAGTCCTCTCACTCGGCAGGTGAGCCTTTCGAGCGAAGGATTCTCTCTCTTTCTGCTCCGCGATCTCCGCGTTTCAACTGCAGAATTTAGGATGAAACGCCTGGAGGCGCGCTTGTGCGGTGGGATTGTCCCGAGTTGGTTTGCGGCGGGGAGTCGGTTGCCCGGGGGAAACGCCGCTGCGGTCGAGCGCGGCGCAGGTAACCGGTGAAACACGACGGGGGCGGCGCGTCCGCGGGGAAGGCGCGACCAGCCAGAGAGCCGGTTGCTCAGAGGGGGCCGGCGGGGTGGGCGGCTTCGGCGGCTTGGCGGGCGTCGTGGCGCTCGGCGGGCGGGGCCAGGGGGAGTTCGTCGATGAGGGTGTCGAGGGATTTCCCGCCGAAGGCGGCGGGGAGCGCGGAGGCGAAGCCGGCGCGGTAGTGCGCGAGGATCGGGTCGGCCTGTTCGAGCATGTCGCCGCCGGGGGCTTCGCCGTAGTTCTCGAAGAGACGCTTGAATTCGGCGAGGGTGATGCGGTTGAGCGGGCGGGCGGGCTGGTAGCGGTGGTCGTTGGGGTCGTTGCCCTCGGTGGGCGGCAACTGGGCGACGAGGCCGAGGTCGCAGAGGCGGTTGAGGGATTCGTTGAGAATCTGCGCGGGGACGCGGACGAGGCGCGAGAGCTGGCTGCCGGAGTAGGGCGGCTGGCAGTCGCGGAAGCGGCGGGCGGTGAGGAGCAGCACGAGGAGCGAGAGGCTCTCGCGCGTGGCCTCGTTGATCCGGCGCCAGGCGGCCTGGCTGCTGCGGTAATGGATGTTCTGGAGCGCGTAGGTGATCTGGCCGCCGACGAGCACGATGAACCAGAACACATACAGGCCGGCCATGAGGATGGGGAGCAGCCCGACGGAGCCGTAGAGGCTCTTGCTGCGGAGGACGCCTTGGAGGTAGAGAAACGCGAGGTAGTTGTTGAGAAACAGGAGCGCGGCGACGATGAGCGCGCCGACGATCGCGACGCCCCAGCGGACGCGGGTGTTGGGCACGACGCGGTAGAAGACCGTCAGGACCATGACGAGCAACGCGCCGGAGAGGGCGGGCAACGCGTATTGGTAGAGGGCGCGGAGGTCGGCGGCAATCGGGAGTTTCGAGACCCAGACGGAGACGAAGGGCCCGGCGGAGAGGAGGGTGAACGAGGCGAAAAAGAGCACGGCGCCGAGCGACACGGCCGCCCAATAGATGACAAGGCGCGACATCCAACTGCGGCCGCGGCGCACGCCCCAAATGTCGTTGAAGGTGTTTTCGACGCTGGAGAAAAGCTGGAGCACGATGAGGAGGAGGATCGAGCCGCCGATGGCGCCGGCGGCGCCGGAGCGGCTGTGCGTGATGAAATTGCTGATCACGCGCACGAGCTCGGGGTCGGCCGGCGCGACGGGCCGGACCGGCGGCGGGGGGCGGTTTTCGGCGCGGGGCTCCGCCGGAGGACGGGCGGCGGGGCGGGCGGAGGGCGCGGCGGCGCGCGCGGAGGGCGCGGCGGCGCGCGCGGCGTCTTTGTCGAATTCGCGGACCTGCGGGGCGATGAAGCCGATGACGCGGTTGAGGTCGCGCGCCATCGCGTCGGGGTCGCGGTCGCCGAGGGCGAAGCCGGCGATGAGCACGGAGAGGGCGATGAGCGGGCCGAGCGCGAGCATCGAGCTGTAGCTGAGCGCGGCGGCGCGCGCGGCGACCTTGATCTCGTGCAGGCCCGAGAGGGTAATCGAAAGCATCCGCAGAGCGAGATAGGTGCGGCGGCGCAGAGCGTGTTCGCGGGCGACGGATGCGAGCCAGATGTCGCGATGCCAGAGCTGTTTTAGGCGGGCGAGATGGGGAGTCAGAAAACCCATGGCAAGCGGGGCGGGCGAAACGGCCGCCGCTCAGAAGAACGACATCGAAGCGAGTGCGATCACGCCGCCCAAGCCGGCGGCGGCGGCGATTGCGAGGGGCACATAGCTGAGGAAGATCGTGCAAAAGTAAAGCCCGGCCGCCCCGGCGGCGACGGCGAGCATCGCGGTGTCTTGTCCGCTGCTCCAAAAGAGAAAGCCGAGGAAGCCCAGGCCAAACACGGCGCGAAAACGCACGAGCGGATAGAGGCTGATGACGCCGAGGAGCAGAAGGACGCCGAGCGCGACGTCGGCGACGCCGAGAAAGAGGTAGGGCTGCGCGAGAATCTTGGCCGGATCCATCGAGAGCAAAGCGTCGACGCCCGGCAGCACGAGGGCGGCGCCGCCGACGAGACAGATGAGCGCGGTGGCGCGGGTGCCCCAGACGGCCGCGTTCATCATCATCAGTTCGGGATTTTTCTTGTCCTTGGTCTCGTCGGTCTTGCCTTCCGCGGCGTCGAGGAATTCCTGGACGGTGATGGGTTTGTCACCCTCGCGCTCGACATTGAGCGACTTGATCTCCTTGGCCTTGAAGGTGAGTTTTTTCTTCTCGGGCCAAAGGAGCGCTTTCATCTCGTCGCTGGTGCCGATGGCGAGCCACTGTTCTTTGGCGGCGTCGTAGAAATAAGTCTCGGCCGTCACCTGGCCGGCTTCGGCGAGGGAGGTGAGCTGCTCGAGCGAGAAGGGGCCGCGCGCTTCGGCGTCGTTCGCCCCGCGGACGTAGTATTCGGGGCCGGAGGAGGTGGGAGCGCCGCTCGACATAGTGCCGCGAATGTTGCGGCCGGCGGCGCGCGCGGCAAGGGCGAAGTGCCGGGCAGAATTACCTACGGAGGGCGGGTTGGTTCGCGGGCGCGGCACGGTCGGGGCGGCCGCCGCAGCGCGCTGGGCGGGTGGCGCCGGCGAGATGAAACCCCGGCAGGCAGGGACGCCTGCCGCTACGGCCGAAAACGAACCGGCCCGGCCGCTACATGCGCTCGAGCGTGCGCAGGCCGAGCAGGTGGAGCCCGGCCGTGAGCACGAGGCGGGTGCGGTGGCAGAGCAGCAACCGACGCGCGCGCACTGCGGGATCGTCGACGATCACTTTGTCGGCCGCGTAGAAGGTGCTGAATTCGCCGGCGAGTTCGTAGAGGTAGGTGCAGAGGTAGTGCGGCCGCAGGGTGTTGGTCGCGAGCTGGACGGCGTCGGCGAATTTCACGAGTTTGCGCGCGAGGTTGATCTCGGCGGCGGACTCGGGCGCAGTCGCGAGCGCGGCCCAACGGGCGCTGTCCTCGCCGGAGATCGGCGGGGGCGCGCCCTCCTTCGCCAAGGCGACGGAGGGTGAGTCCGGTTTGGAACCGGACTCAGCACCGGATCCAGCGGTGGCAGCTTTCCGGAAAATGCTGCCGACGCGGGTGACGGCGTAGAGGAGGTAGGCGGCGGTGTTGCCTTCGAGGGAAATCATCTTGTCCCACGCGAAGACGTAGTCGCTGGAGCGGTTCTGCGAGAGATCCGCGTATTGCACGGAGGCGACGCCGACGACGTCGGCGATGGCGCGGCGCTCGGCCTCGGGCGCCTCGGGGCTCTTGGCGCTGACGAGGGCGAAGGCGCGTTCGCGGGCCTCGTCGAGGAGCGCTTTCAGGCGGATGTTTTCGCCGTCGCGGGTCTTGAGCGGCTTGTGGTTTTCGCCGAGCACCGTGCCGAAGCCGACGTGCTCGACGTGCGGGAGCTTGCGGTTGGTTTTGGCGAACCATTTTTCCGCCGTGAGGAAAAGCTGCTCCAGGTGGTCGCTCTGGCGGGAGTCGATCACGTAGGCGGCGCCGTCGACTTTGAAATGCTCGTAGCGATAGAGGATGGTCGCGAGATCGGTGGACGCGTAGTTGGAGGCGCCGTCGGATTTGCGGACGATGAAGGGCTGAGTCTGGAAGCGCGGGTGCTCGGGGTGGAAGACGACGAGCGCGCCCTTGCTCTCCTCGGCGAGGCCGCAGTCGGTGAGCTCGCGGTAGATGCGGTCGACCTTGTCGTTGTAGAAGCTCTCGCCGAGCGTGACGTCGAACTTGATGCCGAGCTGGTCGTAGATCTGCTGGAACGCGGCGAGGGAGACATCGTTGATATGCTGCCAGACGGCGAGGTTCTCGGCGTCGCCGCGCTGAAGTTTCACGAGTTCCTGCTGGGCGGCGGCGAGCACGGCGGGGTCGGCGTCGGCGGCGTGGTTGCCGAGTTTGTAGAGGCGCTCGAATTCTTCGAGGGGCGCGGTGGCGAGCGCGGACTGGAGGGCGGCGGCGCCGGAAAGCGCGGCCTGTTTGTAGGCCCAGATGAGTTTGCCGAATTGGGTGCCCCAGTCGCCGATGTGGTTGTCGCGGATGACGCGTGCACCGCTGAACGCGAGCAAGCGGCAGATGGCCTCGCCGATGACGGCCGAGCGGAGGTGGCCGACATGCATCTGCTTCGCGGTGTTGGGCGCGGAATAATCGACGATCCAGGTCTGGCCGGCGCGCGCGCTGGCCGCGCCCGATTGGAGGCGTTCCTCGGTGTCATATTCCTGGAGCCAACCGAGCAGCGCCGCGGGGCGGAGGCGGAAGTTGATAAAACCCGGGCCGGCAAGGGTAAGGTCAAAATCACCCGCCAAGTCGCCGAGCTGATCGACCACCTGCTGGGCGAGGGCGCGGGGGTTTTGCTTTTCGCGTTTGGCGAAGGCGAGGGCGCCGTTGGCCTGAAAGTCGCCGTGCGCCGGGTCGGCCACCCGCACCTCGGGCTGGAAGCCGCGTTCCGCCAAACCGAGTTTGGCGGCGGCGGCCCGGAGGCTCGCATCGAGGTGACTGGCGACGTGGAACGGCAGGCGCATCCGGCCATTGAGGAATCGCGCTTGGCTTTGAGCAAGAGGGATTTTGGGCGTTCTCCGGCGCGATGCGGCCGGGCGATTGTCGCCCCTGCCCGGGGGCGAAACAGGGTGGATATTTCGGGAATTATAGTCTCGACAAAATCGGCAAAACTCTTTGCCTTTTCGAGCTTTGCGCCGCATGGCGCCTTCCAGTCACATCCAGCGTCCAACATGAGAAAACGTCCCATTCCCACCCGGAGATTCATCAAGCCTTCGTTCACTTCGTTGATCGAGAAAAAGCGCGACGGCGGCGAGTTCACGCAGGAGGAGATCCGCTACATCATCGATTCGACCCTCGACGGGGAGATGCCGCAGCACCAGCAGGCGGCGCTTTTGATGGCGATTTTCTTCGCGAACATGTCCGCGCAGGAAACGGCGATTCTCACCGAGGAGATGATGCTGTCCGGCGAGGTGATCGACCTCTCCCACATCTCGAAACCGAAGATCGACAAATACTCGACCGGCGGCGTGGGCGACAAGACCGCGCTCGTGCTCGCGCCGCTCGCGATGGCCAGTGGCGTTGTCGTCCCGATGATGTGCGGCGTTGAACAGGAACACGTCGTTACGACGCTCGACAAACTCTCCGCGATCCCCGGCTTCAAGAGCCACCTCTCGATCCAACAGTTCGTCGACCAGCTCGCGCGCGTCGGCGGGGCCATCGCCGAGCAGAGCGACCAGCTCGCGCCCGCCGACAAGATTTTCTACGACCTCCGGCTCGAGACCGGCACGATCCCGAGTCTCCCGCTCATCACCGGCAGCGTCCTCTCGAAGAAACTCGCCGAGGGCGCCGAGGGTCTCGTGATCGATGTGAAGTGGGGCAACGGCTCCTTCATCAAGGACCTCGAGCAGGCCAAGCAGCTCGCGCGTTCGATGACGCGCGTCGGCCGCTCCATGAAGCGCCGCTGCGTCGCGCTCGTCACCGACATGAACCAGCCGCTCGGCGACACCGTCGGCACCGCCCTCGAAGTGAAAGAAGCCATCAAGCTCCTCAAGGGCGAAGGCCCGGAAGACATGAAGGATCTCGTCCTCAAGCTCGGCATGGAAATCGTCCGCCTCGCCGGCGTCGCGGGCTCCACGCTCTCGGCCAA
>JACQFT010000196.1 GCA_016199925.1 Opitutia bacterium
CATCGATCGCGGCGAAAGCAAAGTCCGCCTCTTTGTCGATTTTTAGACCCGACGGTGAGTCGTGCGTCTTCAAGCGCGCAATGACCGTGGCACTTTTCTCGGCGCCACCGCTGATTGCAGCCGCAGCATCACCGCGCACGGTAAGGGCTTCTTGCGCTAGCCGAAATTCCAATTCAGCCGGGGTCGCCGGAATCTTGGCGAACTGCGCCGAGAGCGGCACGAACAGCGCGAGGAAAACTGCGATCACGGAAACTTTGGTCATAGGGGTCGTTTTCATTGGGGTAATAAATTGCCGGCTCGGATCGCGAGCGCCCATGGCCCTGGGCGTGCTCCCTCAATCCGGGTAATTGAAACGTGGTGACCGTAGCTTTCAGAGAACAGGGCGATGCCTTGCGACGCCTCCCGCGCAGTTGTGCGCGCGGAGAAAACTTCACGAAGGAATTCGCGTCAACATTTTCGCACTGAGGTTCATTCCTCAGTTTCACGCCAAGGCGGCGATTGCCAGTCCGGCTCTCCGGGGCGGGGGCGCCCCGGCTCCAGAGTTGCAGCTCAATCTCCCGGATACAGGCACTCGACTTCGATGCGGGAGCCGCAGGCGCAGGTCACGATGAGGCGGGTGACTTTGCTGCCTTGCTTCACGCACTCGACGGTGGCGGTGGCGCCGTCGTGCTCGTGGGTGCCGTGGGCGGGCGTCGCGCACACGGCGCTGAAGCCCGTTTCGGGGGCGGCGCCGTGGTCGCGCAGAGCGGGGGCGGGGGCGGCGGGGCGACCTTGGAGAAAGGACTTCATGAAAGTGGTGGCTGAAACTTGCGGGGAGGAGCGTGCGGTCTGCGTGGTGGAATTATTGAACCGCGGATTTCACGGACGCCACGGATACGGAATTTGCAGGCCGGCGATCGTCCGTGTGATCCGGGCACTCCGTGGTTTCTGCTCTGTGGTCCGCGGTCATGGGTGGGAGGAGACGCGAGGGGTGGGCTTGAGCGAGTCGGCGGGGAGCGGGCCGGGTTTGGCGGGTTTTTTGCCGACGTTGAGGCTGAGGGCGACGCGCTGGTTGGATTCGGAGGCGGGGTCTTCGCCGGCGACGGGCCGGGTGTCGGCGTAGCCGGAGACGCGCTCGATGGAGCCGGCATCGACGGCGTAGCGGGTGAGGGCGCGGCGGGAGGCGTTGGCGCGTTCGGCGGAGAGTTCCCACGCGGTGTATTCGGGATCGGGGAACTCGAGTTTGCTGCGGGTGTGGCCCTCGATGATGACGCTGAAACGGTGGCGCTCGATGAGCCACGCGACGTTTTGCATGACGAAGCGGCCCCACTCGGTGAAGGCGGCGGTGTTGTCCTTGAAGAGCGGGCGGCGGGCGCGGTCGAAGAGGGTGATGCGGAGGCCGTCGCTGGTGACCTGCACGTCGATGGCCTGGTTTTTGTCGGCGTCGTCGATGTTGAGGAGTTTCATGAACTCCTTCGCGGCGGAGTTGAGGAAGGCGAGTTCGATCTGCTTCTGGGAGTCGTTGGGTTTCTTGCCGGTGTCCTCGGGCTGCTCCATCGACTGGTTGTTTTCCTTGGTGGTGCTGCTTTTCTCAAAGGGCATGACGCCGCTGCTCTTGCTGATGGGGGAGCTGAACGGGTTCTGGAAATAGCGCGAGGTGGAGAGGAGGATTTTTTTGTCCTGGGCGGAAATCCAGAGGACCATGAAGAGCGCCATCATGGCGGTGACGAAGTCGGCGTAGGCGACTTTCCAGGCGCCGCCGTGGTGCGCGGCTTCTTTTTTGCGGGCCATGGCGGGGGTGGGTTCCGGTCACTTCGTGGCCGGGATCGCCTTGAGGGTGGTTTCGAGTTCCTCGGCGCCGGGCTGCACGGAGCTGTCGAGGGAGCGGCGGGCGACCTCGACGGCGGTGAGGGGCGCGAGGCCCTTGGCGAAGCCGGAGACGGCGGCGAGGATGCAGCGGAAATACTGTTGTTCGCCGGCGTTGTTGAACTTGATGCGATTGGCGAGCGGGTTGACGAAGCCGTAGGCCGCGAAGATGCCGAGGAAGGTGCCGGTGAGGGCGGCGGCGACGCGCTCGCCGACGACTTCGGGGCCGTCGGCGATGGCGGCCATGGTGTTGATGATGCCGAGGACGGCGGCGACGATGCCGATGCCGGGCATGGAGTCGCCGACGAGGTTGAGGATGTGGACGGGGTGGTCGGCCTCTTCGCCCTTGGCGTCGAGCTCGGCCTGCATGAGGTGCTCGAGCTGGTCGGGCTTGATCTTGCCGTCGATGACGGGTTTGAGGCCGTTGATGAGAAACTCGCGGCGCTCGGCGTGCTTGAGGAAGGCGGGATAGCGTTTGAAGATGGAGCTGTCGTTCGGGTTCATCACGTGCTCTTCGAGGGCGATGAGGCCGTTGCGGCGGCCGACCATGAAGATTTCGTAGAGCAGCTTGAGCAGGTCGTCGTAGTCTTTTTTCGCGGCGCCTTTGCCGGCGAGGGCCTCCTTCACTTTATGGACGACTTCCTTGAGGACTTTGCCGGGCGAGGCGATGACGAGGACGCCGATGGCGATGCCGAAGATCACCACGAACTCCGAGAGATGGAGGAGCACGGCGGGGTGGCCGCCGGCGATGATGAAGCCGCCGATGGTGGAGCCGAGGACGATGGCGAAGCCAATGAGGATCAGCATGAGCGCACCCGGGCCTTAGCGGTTGCGCATGCGGGTGAGGTATGCGCGCAGCGAGAGGATGGTCTGGGAGTGGATCTGGCAGATCCGTGATTCGGTCAGATCGAAAACAGCCGCGATTTCGGCGAGACGCATGTTCTCGTGGTAATACATGGCGAGGATCTTTTTCTGTATATCGGGCAGTTCCTGGATTCTTTGAGCGACAAGTTGCATCAGCTCCTCTTTTTCCATGCGGTCGCGGGCCGGGACGTCGGCCTCGTCGGCGATGACGTCGTGGAGCGAGGTGCCCTCGGAGTGTTCGTGGTCGGAGACCTGGTCGATGGCGATGAAGCAGACGGGCTTGGCGCCCTCGAGCCATTTGGCGTAGTCCTTCTGGCTGAGGCCGAGGGCGGCGCGGACTTCCTCGTCGGTGACGGTGCGGCCGAATTTCTGTTCGAGGTCGGAGATGGCTTCCTTGAGTTTGCGGGCCTTGGCGCGGGCGCGGCGCGGGCACCAGTCCATGCGGCGGAGTTCGTCGAGGATGGCGCCGCGGATGCGCATGGTGGCGTAGGCGCCGAAGGTGGTGTTCTGCACGGGGTCGTATTTGCGCACGGCGTTGATGAGGCCGGTGACGCCGACGCTGTAGAGATCGTCGGCATCGACGTGCGCGGGCAGGTTGAGCTTCAGGCGGTCGACGACGTTGCGCACGAGGGGGAGGTGGCGTTCGATGAGTTCCTTCTCGTCGATGCCGGTGCTGGCGGCGCTCTGGTAGGCGCGCCAGGCGGAGGCCGGGGCCGGCGGGGCCGGGGCGGCGGACGGGGGCTCGGCAACTAACTCGGGAGTGGCGGTGGGCTTCATGGCGGGGATGGGTTAACGGTGTTGCGCGGGGTGAGAGGGAGCGGCGGCGGCGGCGGTGGCGGCATCGGCGCGGGCCTTGAGCTCGACGGTCTCCTGCATCGAGTTGAGGGCGACGGACCAGAACCAGCGGAACAGCACGGCGCCGACGAGGCAGCCAATGGCGGCGTCGAGGATGATGTTGTTCACGCTGCGGTCGGCGAGGTAGCCGGCGATGGCGGTGAGGAGGAACCCGGCGAAGCCGCCGGCGAGGAAGACAAATTTCATGGGTGGAGGTGCGGGGGTGGGCGGCGGCGGATCAGCCGCCGGGCAGAGTTTTGCGGAGGATGGCGGCGAGGGTGTCTTCCTCGCAGTCGCCGGTGAGGCTCGGGCCGGTGCTGAGGAAGAGCGGGGCGAGGCCGCCGTCGGCGAGGTAGTCCCAGAGTTTGCCCCAGTGGCCGAGCTCATCGAGGTGGGTGAAGACGACGTGGGTCGCGCCGAGTGCGCGGCCGGCGAGATACGTCTGGCGCAGCGTGGCGTGATCGTAGGCGGCGTTGAGGACGAGGATGCGGCCGGCGATCTGCTCGGTGTCGAGGAACTGGGCGATGGCGCGGTTGTCGTCGGCGTGGCGGAGGGAGAGGCCGGGCAGATCGACGTAGAGGAATTCGTTGCCGCCGGTCGTCGCGGGGAGCGGCGCCGGGTAGTTCGCGACCGGCACGCCGAGGGCTTCGCAGAAGACGGTGAGGTTCTCGCCGGGATTCGGGCGGTCGAACTCGGCTTTCACGACGAGGCCGGTGCGGGCGCGGCGAAAAACTTCGGTGGCGAGCCATTTGCAGAGGGCGGTGGTGCGGCCGGAGCCGGGCGTGCCGAGGAAGGCGGAGCGGGCGGGCAGCGCGAGCGCGGGCCG
>JACQFT010000195.1 GCA_016199925.1 Opitutia bacterium
TCGGCTCGCTGCGCTCCCCTCCACTCCGCCGCGCACGGACCCCGAGTGCTCAACAGTTGCTGTCCGCAAAGTGCTCAACGGTTGCTGTCATCTGGCCTATTATATGACACTTTTGGGTTCGGCGCGGCGAGGGCGGGCGCGACACGGAAATTGCGTTTGGGACGCGGACCGACAGGGTCGGGCGCATGCGAACGGCGTTGATTGCGGGAGCAAGCGGACTGGTGGGCGGGGAACTGCTCCGCCAACTGCTCGCGGAGGCGGAATACGGCCGCGTGGTCGCTGTCGGCCGCCGGCCGCTGGATGTGACCCATCCGAAGCTCGTGCGGGTGACGGCAGACTTCGCGGCGCTCGACCGGGTGGCGGGCGAACTGCGCGGCGACGACGCGTTCTGCTGCCTCGGCACGACGATCCGGGCGGCGAGTTCGCGCGTGGCGTTCCGCGCGGTTGATCACGCGGCCGTGCTGGCCTTCGGATGGGCGGCGCAACGCGGCGGGGCACAGCGGTTCTACCTCGTGTCGTCGCTCGGCGCGGACGCGCAGTCGCGAGTTTTCTACAGCCGGGTGAAGGGCGAGACGGAGGCCGCGTTGCGCGTGCTCGGTTTCGGCACGCTGGGGATTTTCCGGCCGAGTCTGCTGCGCGGGACGCGGAAGGAGTTTCGCCCCGGCGAGAGAATCGGGCACGGCATGATGGCGGTGCTCGATCCGTTGCTGGTTGGCCGGTGGCGGAAATACCGCGCGATCGAGGCGACGGTGGTGGCGTGCGCGATGTTGCGCTGTGCGCTCGGCGCGCCGGGACCGGGCACGCTTGTGTTCGAGTCGAACGAGATCGCGGAACGGGGGCGGTAGCTCCGGACCCAGATATTTCACCTCCGGAGCAATCATCCCCGGAGCAAGCCCCGAGGCGTTCGCAAAACTCCACGCCGATCGCGGCCCTCGCAACTCCGGGGAGGGATTTTGCTGGCCAGCAGAATGTCGTCCGTCTTTTTGCGATGCGCGGACCGGACGGAGCCGGTCCCTCCGCTTACGGCGGAGCAAGCTCCGGAGGATTGGACCCACCGCGGACGAACGCTCGCGACAATCTGCGCGTGGGAGCCGGGGCGCCCAAGCCCCGGAAAGACGAGGAGACGCGGCGGGGGCGCCGCATCCCCAGTCGGAGCAAAGCGCCGTGGCGCGGCGGTGTTGCTCGGTCGGGTCGCGGGCGCCGTTCGCAGTCCATTGGACTGCAAGTGGTGCCGGCCGCTCAGGGGCGGATGTTTTCGACGAAGACGATGCGGCCGTCGCGCACGGTCATGATAGCGGCGTCTTTCACGGCGTTGCGCTGGGCGTCGAAGGAGGTGCGGCCGGTGACGCCGGGGAAATCCCGCGTGGCGGCAAGGGCCGCGCGCACGGCGGTGCGTTCGGTGGCGCCGGCGCGCGTGATCGCGTCGGCCACGAGCCGCACGGCGTCGTAGGTGAGGGCGGCGAGTCCGTTGGGCAGGAGGTGGTGGCGGGCCTGGAAGCGGGCGACGAAGGCGCGCACGGCCGGGGCGTCGCTCTCGGCGGCGAAATGGGTGGAGTAACTGGTGCCGTTGAGCGCAGCGCCGCCGATCTCGAGAAACTGCGGGGCCTCGTAGCCGTCGCCGCCGAGGAAGGGCAAGGTGAGGCCGAGTTCGCGCGCCTGTTTGGCGGCGAGGCCGACATCGACGTAGTAGCAGGGGAGAAAAATCAGCTCGGGCGCGGCGGCGCGGAGCGCGGTGAGTTGCGCGCGAAAATCTTTGTCGCCGGCGGTGTAGCGCTGGCGGGAAACGATCGCCCCGCCGAGCTGCACGAATGTGCGCTCGAAGGCGGCGGCGAGGCCGGTGGAATAGGGCGCCGAGTGATCGACGAGCAGGGCCGCGCGCCGCAGGCCGAGCCGCCGGTAGGCGTAGGTGGCCAGCACTTCGCCTTGGAACGGGTCGGCGAAGCACACGCGAAAAATGCAATCGCCCAGCGCGGTGACGCGGGGATTGGTCGAGCCGGGGGTGACCATCGGCACGCCGGCGGTCTGGGCGACGGGCGCGGCCTCGAGCGAACGGGCCGACACGACTTCGCCGATGAGGGCGACGACTTTGTCGCGGTTGACGAGTTTCTTGACGGCGGTGGCGGACTCGCCGGCGAGGGAGCGGTTGTCGGCGACGATCAGTTCGAGCGGCCGGCCCAGCACGCCGCCGGCGGCGTTGATTTCCTCGACGGCCAGTTGGGCGCCGCGCAACGAGGTCTCGCCGAACGAGGCGTCGCGGCCGGTCATCGACATGAAGAAGCCGAGCTTGACGGGCTCGGCGGCCGAGGCGGAGAGCGCGAGCAGCGTGCCGACGAGCAACGCGGCGCGACGGAAGGCACGCGAGTTCATGACCAGTTGTAGTTAAAGCTGACGCTGATCCGCTCGGCGGCGGTGCGGTTGGCGGCGACCTCGTGGCGGAGCCAGCTCTCGAAGAGGATGACGTGGCCGGCGCGCGCGGGATAAGTGACGTGGGTCCGGTGGGCGGGGCGCGCCGATGCGAGCTTGGGCGGCGCGGCCATGAACTTGCTGAGGCGCGGGTCCTCGAACTTCAGGCCCGGGCAACCGCGCGGCGTGGCAACGTAGTAGGTGCCGCTGATAAACGAGAGCGGGTGGAGGTGCAGGCTGTGCGCCGCGTGCTCGGGCATGATATTCACCCAGAAATCCGTCATCGCGATCTCGCGGCCGCGCAGGTCGAAGGCGAGCTGCTTCGCGAAACGCCGGACGTGCGCGGTGAGCTTGCGCTCCAGGCCGCCGAAGGTGGAGGAGATTTTGTGGAGCTGGTTGAGCGTGGCATAGGAGGTGTAACCGCCGGGATAATTTTTTGCCGACCAGCGCCGGCCGGCGGCGTCGTAGTCGCGGAGGCGGTGACACTCGTCGGCCAACTCGGCGTTGAAGCGGTCGAGCCCGGCCTTTTGCAATGGCTCGTGATAGAGGAGAGTCGGGAACCAGGCGCGGGTCGGCATGACGGCGGCAGTCAGCCGGTTTGCCGCCGGTGAGGCAATCAGGAAGACGGCCGGCCGCGGACCGTCACGGCGCGCGTTGCGTGGCGGCGGTCCACACCTGGCGGATGGCGCGCACGACGAGCTCGGGCTCGTCGCGCTGGATGTAGTGGCCGCTGTGCGCCGCCAGCCAGTGCTCGGCGCCGGGAGTCTGGGCGACGAGATCGTCCTGCAGGGTGAGGAAAAATTTCCGAAAGTCCGCGCCTTCGAGCAGGCTGGTCTGCGTGGCGCTGAGCACGATGGTTGGCACGCGCGGCAGTGGTCCGGCGGCGCGGACTTGTTCGCCGGTGCGTTCGATCTGGGAACTTTCGAGGCTCATCGGGCCGGCGGCGAGCAAGAGCATGGCTCGCGTCTGCGCGTAGCGGACGGGCAGCGCGGCCCGGAAGCGCGCGTTCTGGTCGGGATGCGTGGAGTCCACGAGCACGAGGCCGGCGACTTCGGCCGGATACAGGCGGGCGAAGAGTTGCTGGTAAAGTCCGCCGAGCGAGTGGCCGACGAGGAGGTAGGGCGGTCGCACTCCCTGCGCCTGCAAGAGGGCGCGCAGTTCCGCGACGATGCGCGCGCCGTCGCGGCGTTCGAGCGCGAGGCCGCTGCCGCCGGCACCGGCGCGGCTGTAGGCGAAAGTCGGTGCGAAGGCGCTGACGCCGGGGAGCACGTCGGCCCAGACGCTCATGCTGTCGCCGAGCCCGGCCTCGAACACCACCGTCGGCGTGCCGGCGCCGGTGCGGGCGAATTCGAGGCGGTGGCCGCGCACTTCGGCCGACTGGGAATCGGGCAACGAGGCGCAACCGGCGAGAAATCCGAGCGCGGGCGCGACGAGCAAGGCCGAGGCAAAACGCATGGCCCTTGGAAACAGCCCGTCGCCGGAGGTTCCCCGCCGTGTCGCGCGCGGCCGGAAAAAACGGGCGGCGCAAGCGCAGGGTTCGGCATTCGGCAAGAGTTCTCAGGGAGCGCCCGCGGCTCGGGGGCTGTCCGCGGTGGCCCGCCGAGGGTTTCCGGAGGAGCCGGCGAGACGCCAGCTCCGGCACGCGAGACGCGCGCGCTCCCCGGGAAGCAAACCGACTGCAGCCGGCCTAAAACGCGAACCTCAGTCGTTAAGGCTCACCAACAACGTGACGACGCGGGAGGGCTCGGCTTCGAGGGTGTAGGCGAGCAGGAGGCGGTTCGCGCCGAGCACGGTCATGCGCGGGAAGCCGCCGGCGCGCGACTCCGTGGCGGGTGCGAGCATCTGCGGCTCCGACAACACCCCGGCAGGGGAGATCGTGCGCAGATAAATGCCGCCGGCTTGGCCGTCGCCCGCGCCGGTCTCCAGCCAGGTGACGACGGTGGTGCCGTCGGCGACGAGGACGTTGTCAACGCGGCCCTGCGGCCGGCCGAGGTCGATGCGTAGCGGGGCGCCGAATGTGGCGCCGCCGTCGGTGGAGAGTTTGGTGAACACGCGCGGCTGGCTGCGCGCGGCGGTGAACCAGGTGGCGGCAACCTGCGCGCCGCGCGAGGAAAGTTGCGGGCCGTTGACCGGGCAGCCGGTGATGTTCCAGCGGTCGAGGTGCAGCGGGTGGGGTTTCGTCCACCGTCCGTCGCGGAATTCGACGAGGCGGATGTCGCGCACTTCGTCGGCGGTGCGGCCGCGGTAGGCGGCGATCATGCCGCCGGGCGTGAGGGCGGTGGTGATCTGGCAGCAGTCGCACACGGCGTCGTCGAGGAGCAGGTCCGATCCGTCGCTCCCGATAAATTTGGCGTAGAGCGACTGGCGGTCGCCGTTGGTGGCGCGGTGGCGCGAGTCGAGCCAGAGCGCGAGCATGCGGCCGTCGGCCAGCGGTTGGAGGGCGACGAACTCCACGGAGTCACTGCCGGTCGCAAGCGGGCGGGGCGAGGTCCAGGTCGCGCCGCCGTCGTCGGAGGTGCTGACCTCGGCGTGGTAGGCGCGGCCGAGTTGGCCGGGGGCCGCGTGGGCGGGCGAGTAAGCAAACCAGACGGCGGTCATCCGGCCGCCGGTTTGCACGGCGAGCACGGGAAAATCGGCCCAGTTGACGAACCAGTCGCGGCCGTGCGCGATGAGGCGCGCGTCGCCCCAGCGGTTTTGCGCGGCGTCGTAGCGGGCGAATTTCAGCGCGGTGGCGTCCGGGCCCGCGGGTTCGAGCCACGAGAGGAACACCGTGCCGTCGGGCGCGGTGGCGAGCGCCGCGCACATGGCGTCGGCGCCGGCGGGCGCGACGACCGGCTCGACGGTGGCGGCGGGCAAGCGGACGAGGCCCAAAAGAAAAGCGGCCGCGAGGAGGAGCGCGCCACGGCGGAGCGGGGCGGCGTGCATCAGCGGGCGGGGGCGGCGTCCACCACGAGGGTGACGAAATCGCTTTCCCATTCGAGGTCGGGCTCGGCGGAGCGGCGGAGGTGGGTGCCGTGGACGAGCCAGCGGCCGGGATGATCGAGCGGGGCAGCGGCGCGGCCGGCGGCGTCGGTCACGACGACGTGCTGGGCTTTCTCGCCGTCGCAGACGAAGCCGAGCGGCAGACCGGCGAGGGGCAGGCCGCTGCGCAGCACGCGCACGGAAAACTTATCGCCCGCGCGCAACGCGGTCGGGTCCTGCTCGGGCACGATCTCGAGGGCGAGGCCGGCGGGCTCGGCCCACGCGCGGTCGCCGGCGGCGGGCTCGCCGACGCGGACGTAGGTCTTGGTGAGCTTCACGTAGTTCTCGCGCCAGCGGCGCGGGGCGGGCACGGCGAGCCACTGGGCGCGCGTCTCCGGCGCGGCGTGGATTTCCTCGAGATAAACCTCGATGAGCTCGGGCTCGAGTTCGAGGAGCTTGGGTTTCAGTTCCACGCAGAGCATGACGACGCCGGAGCGCGGCGGCTGGGCGGTGAACGCGAGGCTGTGGTCGGTGGTCGCGCCGACGGTGAGGAAGAATCGCTCGTCGCCGACGCGGCCGAACGCCTGCCGCACGCGCCACGCGGGGATGCCGAATTCGAGGCCTTTGAAACTCATGGCGCTGGTGAGCGCGAGTTGCACGGGTTTGCCGGCGGCGACGCGGCTGGCGACGGGTTGCAGCCAGGTATCGTGCGCGGCGAGGCCGGCGGGGAGCAAGGCGAGGAGGGCGAGGAGGGGCGGGGATTTTTTCATGGGGAGTTTTGGGGCGGGTCGGGCGGCGGGCGGGCACACGTCCGGGGAAGCGGCGGTTCGCAGGCAGCGGATACAGACAATGAAAGCTGCGGCGCGCAAACCCAGATGTGCGCCCGCCGGGCTCAGGCGGTGTCCGGGGCGGGCGCGGGGTGCAGCAGGCGCGGCCCGAAGATATTCAGGGCCAGGCCGGCGATGACCAAGGCCCCCGCTTGGAGTTTCCACCCCGGCAGCGGTTCGCCGAGCGCCAGGGCGGAACTGAGCAGGCCGAAGATTGGCACCAGCAGCGCGAAGGGTGTGATCGCGGACGCGGGGTGGCGCGCCAGCAGCCAGCTCCACAACGAAAACGCGACCACCGTGGAGATATAGACGATGAAGCCCACGCACAGCACGCCGGCGCCGCTGAGATGGGCGAGGCTGCGCAGGATGACCGCCGGGCCCTCGAACAGCGCCGAGGCGGCGGCCATCGGCACGGGGACCACCAGGCTGCCCCAGGCCACCAGCGCCAGCGGATTGACCCGGCCCAGACGCTTGGACGTGAAGTTGGCGTAGCCCCAGGACAGCGCGGCCAGCAGCACGCAGGTCAGGCCGGCGGCGGTGACTTCGCCGCCGGTGTGCATCGCCACGACCACGAAGCCCGCGATCGCCACCAGCGCGCCCGCGATCTGGACCGGCGACACGCGCTCCTTCAGCGCCACGGCGGCGAGCGTGAGCGTCACGAACACCTGGACCTGCAGGACCAGCGAAGCCAGGCCGGCCGGCATCCCGAGTTTCATCCCCAGGAAAAGGAAACCGAACTGCCCGGCGAACATCGTGCAGCCGTAAACGAGCAGCCGGCGCAGCGGCACCGCCGGCCGGGGCAGAAAAAAGACCAGCGGCACCGAGACGAAGACGAACCGGAGCGTGCAGAGGAGGAGCGGAGGCAGCTCGCGCAACGCCAGTTTGATGACCACGAAATTGCAGCCCCAGATCGCGACGACGAGCAAGGCGAGCAGAAGATGGCGGACCGGCAGAGGGGCGGAGGACATGAGAGGCCCGCCACGATGGAGCCGCCCGGCGGGTCCGCAATCGCGCCGGAGCTTCCGGGCGGAACAGCGCCGCAGGCCAATGTCCGATGGTTGTGCCGGCACAGTGACCGGTGGATTCAATCGGCTTTGAACACGTAGACCGCGCCCTTTTCCGTGCCGACGGCGAGGAGCGAGTCGTCGGGCGACCAGGCGAACTTGGTCGCGGCGGCGGGCATCTTCACCCCGGCGACGAGCTGGTTCTTGCGCGTCGGGCTCCAGAGGGTGAAGGCGCCGCCGGCGTCGCCGGTGGCGAGCAGGCCGTGCCGGTTTTGAAACGCCACCGCCGTGGTGCGCGCGGTCTGCGGGAGTGGCAGCGGCTCGCGGCCCTCGGGCCCGGCGCCGGCGCAGTCCCACACGCAGACATCCTTGCCGCCGCCGGTGGCGAGCCACTTCGAGTCGTGGCTGAAGGAGAGTTCCTTGAGTTTCGTTTCGTAGCCGCTCATGTGCAGCTCGAGGTCCTCGGCGGGGGCCCAGAGGTGCACAGCGTTGTCCTGGCAACCGGCGACGAGCCAGCGGCCGTCCGGCGACCAGGCGAGCGCGTGGATCGTGTTGCCGTAGAAAAATTCCTTTTCGAGGGCGAAAGTCGTGGCGTTCCACACGCACACGCCGCCGAAGTGCGCGGCGGCGAGCAAAGGCTGAGCGTCGCACCGCAGCCGGCTGCTGCCAGCCTGGTGTTCCCCCGGGCCGTCGCCCGGCAAAAGCGCTGAGAGTTGAGCGACGGAAAGCGCGGTGATCGTTTTCGGCGCGTCCTTGAAAGCGTGCGCGACGGAGCCGTCGGGGCGCAGCGCTCGGAGTTTTTTGCCCGCGGCAGCGAACAAGTGCGGTGGGCCAGCGAGCTTGCTCGCGCGGTCCGGAGCGCGAGCGAGCTCGCTGCCCACGGCTGACCACGCGAGGTGCTCGACCCAGTCGTCGCCGAGCACGGCCTCGGCGTGGAGTGCGCCGGTGGTGGCGTTCCAGAAACGAACGCGGCCGTCTTGCCCGCCGGTGGCTAGAATGTTGGGCGGGCCAGCGAGCTTGCCCGTGCCCTCCGGAGCGGGAGCCTGCTCGCGGCCCACGGGAGCCCATGCGAGCCCGTTCGTGCCGTTGTCGTGACCGGGGAGTTGGTGGACGATGGCGCCGGTGGCGTCGTAGAGCGTGATCCCGCCCGCGGCGGATGCGGCGGCGAGGCGCTGGCTGTCGGGCTCGCCAGCCGGGGCGGGCAACCACGCGAGGTCGATCACGTAGTCGTCGAGCGTCGCGGCCCAGTGTTTGGCGAAGTGCATACGGTCGCACTGTAATGCGCCTTCGCCGGTGGCAGTCGAGCGCCGAGCGGGGAAAAATGCGTCTGTCTGGCCGCGGGCGGAGCCTCCGCGGAAGGTGTCCAGTAAGACGGTTCGCTGAAAAGGCGAACGATGGCACGATCGCGGGGCCGGATTGGTCCACCGTGGAACCCCACGGCCTAACCGATCGTGCGCGTCGCCTTGGTCCGCTCGGCAACTGACGAAGAGTCCCCGCGAATGCTCGTCGTTTCACGCATAGGGGCGGTGCGCTCGGTGCGGCGGCGCGCACGAAGCAGCCGGCGAAGTTACTGCTCGGGTGTCACGCCGGAAACCGTCTCTACGTTGAGGCGCACGCCGCACTTGAAGCCAAGCGCTCGTCGGCAAACCGGTGAACCGGCCGTTGGCGGCGGGCGTGGACGTCGCTCTGCGCGACCGGACTCAAGGTCTGGTCGCGACGACCACCGCAGAGGCTGAGAAACGGTTGGTCTCGCCCGCTTGCACCAAACCCAAGAACCGCAGCCGAACCGCGGAACGGTGGAGTCTCTCCGCGCCGGCCGGGCACAATTGCTGCGCCGCCAATTAGGCCGGCCATCCGTCGGCGCCTACCCCGACTTCCGCAACTGGCGGGTTCGACGCTGGCAGGTCGTTGATTCCTCGCGCGGGTTTCCGAAAGGTCGCCACTACAACGGCCGTGGGACGCGGATGCGCGGGGGCGGTTGCGGCGGGAAAGTCGGGACGAGCTGGTCGAGGAGCAGTTGCACGTCGCGCTCGCGTGCGCGCGCCGCGCGCAGCCGGGCGCGGTCGAGCCGATACGTGAGTGCGCCGTCGCTGGCGACCGCGACGGTTACCAGGCTCGTCGCGCTGCGGCCGGCGCGCTCCGGCGCGGCGCCGAGTTGCTTTAACAACGCGTCGCGGGGCGGCCGCTGGCGTTGCAGTGCGCCGAGGCGTTGCCAATAAGCGCGCAACCGGCGGCGGCGCATGCCGCGCTCCTTGCCGGCGCGCGCGGCGCTCTCGGCCAGGACGTAGAGCTCGCCGTCCTGCGGCAGCAGTTTGACGCGCAGTTGCGGGCGCACAGCGTGCCAGGGTTTTCGGCGGGCGCCGCCTCGTAGCGGGTGAGCCGGCCCTCGGGCGTGCCGACCAGATAACGCACGCAGGAGTCGGCCGCGCGCAGCTCGGCGAGGATCTCCTCGGTGGGGAGGCCGCGATTCATGATCCAGATCCGCTCGGCCGCACCGTAGCGGCGACGGGTCGTTTCGAGCATGCCGCGCAGCGTCTTCTTGTCGGCGGTGTTGCCGAGGAACATTTCATAAGCGAGCGGCAGCCCTTCCGGGGTGACCACCAGGGCGACGACCACTTGCACGCTCTGCTGGCCAGCAGAGCCGCGCCGGTCGCGGCTGTAGCCGAAACGCCGCGGATCGGTTTCGTCCGCCGGCACGTCGCACTCAAGATAAGTGCTCGTCAGATCGTAGAGCAGCACCTCGTAACGTGCGCCAAACAGATCGCTCCAGCGCTGGCGCAGGTGGCCGAAGAGTTCCTCCTTGAGCGGGAGGAGCAGATCGTGACAGCGGTAAAGCGTGTCGTCCTGCACCGCCCGGGCGTCGACGCCGAGCAGATCCGCCACGCCGTCGTGCCAAACCAATGCCGGTGCAGCCGCCACTCGCTGCCCGGCGAGAGCAGCCGGTAAAGCACGAGGATGAAGTGGACCCCAAAAACTGGACAGGTCGGATCGTTAGTCCAAAACCAGAAAAACGATCCCTATGTCCAAGAAACGTCGTCAGCATCAACCCGAGTTCAAAGCCCGGGTCGGCCTGGAAGCCCTCAAGGGCCTCGCGCCGATCCACGCCATCGCGGCGAAATTCCAGGTGCATCCTGTGCAGGTGACCCAATGGAAGAAGGAGCTGTTGACCCGGCTCCCCGAAGTCTTCGCCCGGAAGGCCCCGCCGAGTGTCGCGGAAGCAGAAGCGCGGGAAGCGACGCTCTATCAGAAAATCGGCCAGCTCGAGGTAGAACTCGACTGGCTTAAAAAAAAATCTGCGCAGCTCCACGGCTGAGCGACGGACGATGATCGAACCGCAGCATCCCCAGCTCTCGACGGCGCGGCAGTGCCGGCTCCTCGGCCTGCCGCGCGCGAGCTATTATCAGCGGCCGCGCCCGCAGCCGCCGGAAGACCTGCGGCTCATGCGGGCGATCGACGAGACCTATCTGGCCCAGCCGGTGTTCGGTTCGCGGCAGATGGCCCGCTGGCTGCGCCGGCAGGGCCATCCGGTCAACCGCAAGCGCGTGCAGCGGCTGATGCGGTTGATGGGCCTGGAAGCGATCTACCCGAAGCCCAACCTGTCGCGGGCCAATCCCGCCCACCGGGTCTATCCGTATCTGCTGCGCACCCTGGCGGTGACGCGCCCGAACCAAGTCTGGGCGATGGACATCACCTACGTCCCGGTCGAGGGCGGCTTCCTTTACCTCTGCGCCGTGCTCGACTGGTATAGCCGGGCCGTCCTCGCCTGGGAGCTGTCGAACACCCTCGACGCGGGCTTTTGCGTTCGGGCCGTGCAGCGGGCGCTGGACCGGTATGGCGTCCCCGAGATCTTCAACACCGACCAAGGCTGCCAGTTTACCTCGGCCGAGTTTACCCAACCGCTCTTGGCCGCCGGCGTGAAGCTGTCGATGGACGGCAAGGGCCGTTGCCTCGACAACGTCTTCGTCGAGCGGCTCTGGCGGACGGTCAAATACGACGAGATCTACCTCAAGAGCTATCGCTCCCAACCCGACGCCGAGCGCCAGCTCCGCGCCTTCTTCCGCTTCTACAACGAGCAGCGCCCGCACAGTTCCCTGGGCGATGACGCCACTCCGATGGAAGTCTACCGCCGCGACCGGCCGCGCCCAAACCACGCTTGAACTCCGGCGCTGCCTCCCTCAACAACCCCAGCAGAGCGGGGGAGGAGCTACGCCCCTCCCCCTGCACCCCCTCCCTAAACTTAACTTAATTTCCTCGATCCGCTGTCCAA
>JACQFT010000199.1 GCA_016199925.1 Opitutia bacterium
ACTCACGCAACCGAGCCGCTCTCTTTCCGCCCTAAATCACCACCCGCTGTGGGACGGCTGTGAAACAGGTTTGTTTTCATGGTGCCATCATACACCCGCGGGCGGGGAAAGTCAGCAGGGTCGAAAAATGGCAAGATGTGCGCAGCCCGGGCCCGCGCAGCTGGAACCGAGTCGCCGCCGCGGCGCCGGCGGACGGGGGTGGCGCGGACGGGGGCGCTCAGGCGGCGGGGGGGCGCGGGGTGCTGGCGGCCAGTTGTTTTTGCACGAGCTGGAGAATCGCGTCGGGCGGGAAGGGTTTGGCGATAAACTCTACGTCCGGGCCGAGGGCGGCGAGCTGGCGGTCGGAGCCGGGGTGGTAGCCGCTCATGAGGATGACTTTCAGGGCGGGTTGCTCGGCGAGGAGGCGTTGGGCGAGGTCGGTGCCGCTCACGCCGTCGGGCATGACGATGTCGGTCAGGAGGAGGCGGATCTCCGCGCGATGCGCGGGCCAGAGGAGGAGGGCGGCGGCGCCCGACGGGCTGTCGATCACGCGGTAGCCGGCGCGGGTGAGGACGGTTTGGAGGAGGCTGCGCACGGTGGCTTCGTCTTCGACGAGGAGGATCGTTTCCCGCTGGCCGGCGGCGCTGGGCGGGGTGGAGGGGACGGGGGCCGCCTGGATCGGCGCGAGCGGGCGCGGGAGGAAGAGGCGGAAGGTGGAGCCGCGGCCGGGTTGGCTGTCGACCTCGATCCAGCCTTGGTGTTGTTGGGCGATGCCGTAAACGGTGGCCAGGCCGAGGCCGGTGCCGCCGCCGACATCCTTGGTGGTGAAGAACGGCTCAAAAATCCGGGCCAGCACCTCGGGAGTCATGCCGCAGCCCTCGTCGCTGACGCTCAGGCAGGTGTATTCGCCGGGCCGGAAGCCGGGCTCGGCGACCCGCGCGAGGCCCACGCGGCGGTGCAGGGCCAGGGCGGGCGGGTCGAAGGAGGGGCGGGGGCCGTCGGTGTCCGCGACGTGTCCGGTGCGGAGCGTCAGCCGGCCGCCGCCGGGCATGGCGTCGCGGGCGTTGACGGCGAGGTTGAGGAGGATCTGGCCGAGCATCCCGCTGTCGGCGAGGACGGGCTGCGGCTGCGGGGCGCATTGGAGCTGGAGCCGGACCTGTTCGCCGAGGATGCGGCCGAGGATTTTCGCCATCTGGGTGACGGTGTCGTTCAGGTCGAGCACATGTTTGTCGGGCGCCTGTTGCCGGCTGAAGAGCAGCAACTGGCGGGTGAGTTCGGCGGCGCGGTTGCCGGCGAGGGCGATTTGCTCGAGCGAGGCGGCCTGCTCGGCCGGGGTGGCTCCGCCGGCCCGGAGGAGGGAGGTGTTGCCGAGGATGGCGGTGAGGAGGTTGTTGAAATCGTGCGCGATGCCGCCGGCGAGCTGGCCGATGGAGTCGAGCTTCTGCGACTGGCGCAACTGCTCCTCGAGGAGTTTGCGCGCGGTGATGTCGTGGATCAGGCCGTGCATGACGGGCGGGTGCCCGGGATTCGCGGGTTGCAGTTTGCCGAGGCCGTGGACCCAGCGCTCGGCGCGGTCGTGGTGGCGGATGATGCGGAATTCCCGGTCGAACACCTGGCCTTGGCCGAGGACTTCGTGCTCGAGGTAGCTGGCGAACGACGCGCGGTCGTCGGGGTGGAGCAAGGCCACCCAGCCGGCCATCGAGCGTTCGTAAGTGGCGTCGAGGCCGAACACCTGGTCGAGCACGGGCGAACTCTCCCACCGGCCCTCGGGGAGCGTCATCACATAGCTGCCGAGGCCGGCGAAAAGCTGCGATTCGCGCAGCAGGCGCTCGCTTTCGCGCAGAGCGGTCTCTTTGCGGTCGTGGGCCTGTTGCAGGGCGAAGACCAGCCAGCCCAAGATCAGCACCGCCGCCACATACAGCGAGACGGCGAACAACTGCGTGCGCGCGGGGCCCGACGCGAACGGGCCGACGCCCAGGGCGACGCTGAAGATGGCGCCGCCGCCGATCACCAGCACGCCCAGGGCGGTGCCGAACCGGCCAAACCGCATAGCGGCCCACACCACGGGGATCGCGGCCAGCGAGGACAAGGGCAGGCGCGGATTCCAGAGCGGCAGCAGGCAGAGCGCCAGCGCGCTGGCCCACCAGAGGAGAAACTCCAGACGCTGGCGCCGGAGCAGGGCGCGGACCTGGTGGCCGCCGGCCAGCAAGACCGGGGTGAGGAGGAGCACGCCCATGGCGTTGCTGATCCACCAGGTAAGGAACCCGTTCACGCGAAGCTCGAGGGAGACGGCGGCGGGGACGAAGAGATAGAGGAGGCTGGTCCCGGCGGTGGTGCCCAGCAACGCCCCGGTCGAGGTGGCGGAGCCGAAAACGAGCAAGTCCCGCCAGCGTTGGAGCTGGGGATCGAACCCCCACCGTCGCAGGAGGCGGGCGCTCAGAACCGCCCCGAGGGTGTTGGCGACCGGATAGACGATCCCGTCGGGCCACAAGGGATCATAGAGCAAGACCAGCGTCAGCGTGCCGAGGAAAACGCCGGGCCAGACGCGCGGGCCCCATTGCCACAGGGCGGCGACCGCGAAGCCCGCCGGCAGCCAGATCAGCGCGAAGGTATTGGCGTATTGCGGCAGCACCATCCCGAGATGACCGGAGACGACGTAGGCCAAGCCCAGTCCGCACGTCCGCCAGAGCCACCGAGCAAACTCGCGCCGGTCGCTCATGGGAGCGGGCGCCGGGAAAAGGCCGGGCGGGGCGGCGGCGCGCCGTCGGCCCGGCGGGTGGCGCCCGCGGGCGGCGTCGCGGCGGCGGCGGGTTGGCGGGAGTTTGGACTCGGGCGAGAGAGCATGGGAGAGTGTCCACCGAAGAGTGAGCGGGCGGAGAGACTAAGGCCGGCCGACCGGATGAGACAATGCGCATTTCCCGGCAGAGAAAGTGGAGGGCGCAGCTCGGTTTTGCGCGGAGCGCAGGGCTGCCGCTTGGCCGGCACGTCGGGATGGCTGCTCGTTCGCCGTGGCTCGGCGACAAGACCGTTGCTACGTTTGCGGGCGCGGCTGGTGGTGACGGAGGGGGTTCTGTTGGACCACGGATTTCATGGATGATGGCGGATCGACGCACGGATTCTCGGGGACTGGAGATCGGGAATTGAATCCGTCTGAATCCGTGAAATCCGTGGGGAAAAAGACGGACGGGCGCTGCGCGGCGCGGACGAGCGGAAGGGCGACTGAGGGTGACGAAGGGCGTTTTGTTTAGCCACGGATTTCACGGATGGAAACGGATCAAACACGGATTTTTAGCGGCCGGGATCGGGGATCGCATCCGTCTGAATTCGTGAAATCCGTGGGGAAAAAGACGGGCGGGCGCGGCGCGGCGCGGACGAGCGGGAGGGCGACCGAGGGTGACCGAGGGTGACGAAGGGCGACTGAGGGTGGCGAAGGGCGTTTTGTTTAACCACGGATTTCACGGATGGAAACGGATCAAACACGGATTTTTAGCGACCGGGATCGGAGATTGCGTCCGGCTGGATCCGTGGGGAAAAAGACGGGCGATCGCGACGCGGTGCCAGGCGCGGTTGCGGCGGGCGAGATGGCGCCGGGCGGGCCGATGATCGCGCGAAAACGCAGGCGGACGAGGCCCGGGCGGTCGTTCAGGCGCAGGTCTCGTCCATGATGCGCACCATCGTGTCTTCCACGAGCTGCGCCGTGGCGGCGGCGCCGGGCGCGCCGAACATCGTGAGCAGCGCGGTGGGCTTGATCGTCGCGAGGATGGTGCGGCCGCCCTCCTCGTAAACCGCGATGCGGCACGGCAGCGCCGTCGAAATCTCGATGGCCTGGTTGAGGACGACCTGGGCATGGCCCGGGTTGCAGACTTCGATCACGCGGCACTCGCGGGCGAAGGGCACGCCTTTGCTCTCCATTTTCTCGCGGAGGTTGTGCGTGCCGAGCACGCCGAATTTATGTTGGGTGGAAACTTCCACGAGGCGCGCGCAGGCGGCTTCGAGGGGCCGGGCGGTGGAGCGGGTGATGAGGATTTGAGCGGACATGGCGGTTGGAGGGTTGGGAGTGAGGAGCGGGACTGACGTCTGGGACCGCGGGGCGCGGCTCAGGTTACGCCGACCAGGCAGGCGGCGGGGGCCGGATTTTCCACGGGGGCGACCTGATCGAGCGCCTGCTGCAAATCCCAGATGAGGTCGTCGTGGTTCTCGATGCCGATGGAGAGGCGCACGAGGTCGTCGGTCACGCCGCCGAGCAGCTTGTCCGCCGGGGCGAGGCCGGAGTGGGTCATCGCGGCGGGATGCTGCGCGAGCGATTCGGTGGAGCCGAGCGAGACGGCGAGTTTGAAAACCTTCAGGTGGTCGAGGAGGGCGAACGCCTCTTTCTCGCCGCCGTGAAGGTAGCAGGAGATCAGCGAGCCCGGCCCGGAGTGCTGTTTCCGGTAGATGGCGTATTCGGGGTCATCGGGCGTGAGCAGGCCGAGAAAGCCGACGCGGCGCACCTTCGGGTGCTGCGCGAGGAACGCCGCGACCGCGACGGCGTTGCGCTGCTGCTGCTCGGCGCGGATTTTCAGCGTCTCGAGCGAGCGCGTGAGCAGCCAGGCGGTGTGCGGGTTGGGCATGCCGCCGAACAGCGCGCGGTGCCGGGCGATGGCGGCGAGGAGCACGGGATCGTTGGCGAGCGCGACGCCGCCGACCACGTCGGAGTGGCCGCCGATAAATTTGGTGGCGGAATACAGCACGATATCCGCGCCGACTTTGGCGGGTTGGGCGAACACCGGGCCCGCCATCGTGTTGTCGACGATCACGAGGATGCGGCCGGTCTCGGCGCCCGGGGCGGCGGGCGCGTGGCGCCGGGCGAGCTCCTTCATGCGGCCGATGTCGGTCAGCCGGTTGTTGGGATTGGCCGGGCTCTCGATGAAGATGGAGCGCGTGCGCGCGGTGATCAGCGCCTCGGCCAGGGCCGGTGCGTCGATGCCGGCCGGCACGAAATGCGCGGCGATGCCGAAGCGGTGCAGGAAATGCAGGGCGAACGCATCGGTGCCGCCGTAGACCGGCGCGCAGACGATCATCTCGTCGCCGGGCTGGTGGGTGGCGAGCAACGTCGTGGCGATGGCCGCCATGCCGCTGGCGAAGCTGCACGCGTCCTTCATGCCTTCCCAGAGCGCCACGCGGTCCTCGAAGATTTCGAGGTTCGGGTTGTTGAGCCGCGAGTAGATGAGGCCCTGCTCGCGGCGCGGCGGCGGCGAGCCTTCGCCGTGGGCCCACGCGAAGAACTGTTTGCCGTCGGCGGCGCACTTGAACGCGAAGGTGGAGGTGAGGAACACCGGCGGCTTGACGGCGCCTTCGCTCAACCACGGATCGAAGCCGTAGCTGAGCGCGAGCGTCTCGGGATGCATCTGGGCGATTTCGGAAGCAGTGAGCTTGGTCATGGCAGGTCCTGGATTGGGTTCGAGCTTACCGGCGAAGGCAGCGTAGGTCCGCGCAGCGATTGGCGCAAGCGGCGCAAATTAAGCAACCCGTTCATCGCGGTTTTTCTGCGCGCGGGTCGCCTTCGCGGGCCGGGCGACGGGCCAGCCGGCGGCGCGCCAGTCGGCGAGGCCGCCGGTGTTGGCGGCGCGCACGCCTTCGGCGACGAGGATGCGCGCAGCCAGACCGGAGCGGCTGCCGGAGGCGCAGTAGAGGAGGACCTCGCGGCCGGCGGCGTCGGCGAGAAACTGTTTCCATTGCGCGCGCGGCCCGGTGAGATCGCTGAACGCGAGGAGCGTCGCCGACTGCGCCACGCCGCCGGCCCACTCGGCGGGCTCGCGCACGTCGATGA
>JACQFT010000208.1 GCA_016199925.1 Opitutia bacterium
CAGGAGTTGAGCGGTGGCGAGACCGATGCCGGTCGTGCCGCCAGTGATGAGGATGGTTTTGTTTTTCATGGGATTGGTTTCGGGAAAAAGGGAATCAGGGGAGGCGGCGCAGAAAGGCGCGGGCGAGGTCGGCGATGGCGGCGCCGTCTTCCTCGAGGGCGAAGTGGCCGGTCTCGAAAAGATGCAGCGCGGCGGCCGGAAGATCGCGCAGGAAGGCGCGGGCCCCGGCTTCGGCAAAAACCGGATCGTGGCGGCCCCAGGCGATCAGGGTGGGCGGCTGATGCCGACGGAAGTAGGCGTGCCACTCGGCGTAGCGAGGCGGGTTGTTCCGGAAATCGTGGAGCAGCGCGAGTTGGATCCGATCATTGCCGGGCCGGTCGAGGCCGGCCTGCGCGTGCACCCAGGTGTCGGGACTGATCACTTCGGGGCGGCGGGCGCCCTGGAGAAACAGGAACCGGGTCGAGGCCGGCGTCAGCAGCGTGCGCACCGGCAATTCGGTTTCCGGCGTGCGTTGGGCCCAGAACGGTTTGAGCGGCTCGAACGCCGCGCCGAGGCCATCGACGTAGGCGTTGGCATTCTGCACGATGAGGCCGCGCACCCAGTCGGGATGGCGGGTGGCGAGGCGAAATCCAACCGGCGCGCCATAGTCCTGCATGAACAGCGCGAAGCGCGTGACGCCGAGCTGGACGAGGAACGATTCGAGCACGTCCGTCAGATGGTCGAAGGTGTAGGCGAACTCGTCCGCGCCGGGTGCGGAGCTTTGTCCGAACCCGGGATAGTCCGGCGCGATGACATGGAAGTCCGCGGCGAGGCCCGGAATCAGATTCCGGAACATGTGCGACGAGGTCGGGAAGCCGTGCAGCAGCAGCACGGTCGGCCGGGTGGGCGCGCCGGCCTCGCGATAGAAAATCTCCAGGCCCCGGACGGTGACGGTGCGATGGAACACCGGATGCTCGGCGGGGAGTGGCAAGGGGGAAACGGTCATGGGAAGCGGGAAGGTTTTAATGGAATGACAATTCCAGAATGTGCAAAAAGAAATCAGCCGAGCGCCTGCAAAGCCAACTGCACGGTCTGGCGGAGGCCGGCCTGATCGGCGTGGGTGCGCGAGGCCACGGCGAGCCCGAGCATGGTGTGATAGAGAAAACGGGCGAGGGCGACGGGATCCTTGTCCTTGGCGAGTTCGCCCTTGCGCAGGGCCGCACTGAGGCTGGAAGCGAAGAGCGTCTCGATGGCGTGCGCGTGCCGGTGGGCCAGCGCGCGGACGTCGCCGTCGTGCGGCGAGAGTTCGACCATGGAGTTGACCATCAGGCAGCCGGGGGAGCCGTTCGAGCACTGGCCCGCGACCATGCCTTCGAACAGCGCGGCGAGCCGCGTGCGGAGGGGCGCGGGGCCGTCGAGCTGCTGGCGGATGCGCGCAAGGCCGCGCTCCTGGTAACGCGTGAGCGCCGCCAGGTAGAGCGCCTGCTTGTCGCCGTAGGTGTCGTAGAGGCTCTGGCGGCTGACGCCGAGTTCCTCGACGAGGTCGTTGAACGAGGTGTGTTGGAAGCCGCGCACGCGGAAGAGCTCGAGGGCTTGGTCGAGCACTTCTGCTTCGTCGAACTCTTTGAGGCGCGGCATGGGTCGGAATAGAATGATGGTTCCAGAATGCGCAAGCGAGAAATCTCCAAGCTCTGGAAACGCGAAAGAAACGGCGCGTGGGCGCCCCGGACTGTCGCAGGAGAGCGGCGCCTCAGTTCGTGACGTCGAACGTCGTGCTGCGTTCGCGGATGGGCAGATAAACTTTATACCATTCCTTCTGCGCGGCGCTGTCGGTGTAGGCCTTGAACGCCGCGGCGTCGGCGAACTCCATCACGATGGCGTGGGTGCGGTCGCCCTGGGCCTTGAGTGTCTTCGTCCACACGTGGGTGATACCCTTGTAAGCGGCGGGCAACGCCTGGGCGCCGGCGAGCGCGGCTTGGATTTGCTCGGGTGCGGTGCCGGCTTTCCAGGTGACGGTCACGACGTGGACGATGGACGGCGGCGCGCTGTCGGCGGCGAAGGTGGCGGACGCCGCGAACAGGCCGGCGGCGACGAGGAGGGGGCGGAGGAAGTTTTTCATGGCAGAGTTGCGGTTGGTTTTGTGACGCGCCCGGAGTGAGCGAGGATTGCGGGTAATTTGGGGGGCGGAGACTGCGGGAGAGTCAAGGAGCGACGCTCGGGCACGAGGTGAGCGCCACGGTCTTTTGTTTTGCCAGAGACGGTCCCGGCGCCAGTGGTTGCGGCTTTCCACGCCCGCCCAATGGCCGCGGGTCATCGGGTGCCAACGGGCTGGCGGGCGTTCTGTGGGCTCCAGGCTGGAGAGATAAACCTAAATTCCGCAGTTGAAACGCGGAGATCGCGGAGGACGCGGAGCAGAAAGAGAGAGGATCCTTCACTCGAAAGGCTCACCTGCCGAGTGAGGGGACTCGGGACGAAAAAGCCGGGTTTTCTACTCTGTGCTCTCCGCGCCCTCCGCGTTTCAACTGCGTTTTCTAGGATAAAACCGGGTCTCCTTGGTAGTGAGGCCGGTTTTCTTGGTGTAGGCCTCGCTGCGCACCACGACGAGGCTGCGGGCTCCGGCGAAGCCGGCGGCATCCGGCTCGATGGAGAAGGCGTGCAGGCCGCGTTGTTCACACCGGCCGTGACCGGTGTCGGTGGCTAAAAAAGGGAGTGTCCTTGATGGCGTCGCAGGCCTCGGCTTGGCGGAGCAGGGCGGCCAGGTCGCCCTTGACCGGCAAGAGATACTCGCCGGCCTTTTCCACGACGAGGGCGGCGTCGGGCTTCTGGCAACGAAGCGGGTCGGCGTTGATCGTCTGTCCGTCGAGGGTGGGCTGGTTTTTGAGCTGCGCGGTGGCGGCGGTCTATTCGCAGCGGGGCGTGTCCTTCTTCTGATCGGAAACGGCGGCGGCACACGGCGCGCCGTCCTCATGCTGCGCGAGGGTGAGGATGCCGATCCGCTCGCGGATCATCTTGCCGTCAAGGGCCAGGGCCTGCGGCAGGCGGCCGGCCTGGTGGCGGAGCCACTCGTCGAGAAGCCGGGCGAAGGCCTCGGAGTCCAGGCGGGTGAGCACCTGATAAAAGACGCTGTAGGTCGGCACCTGCCAGAAGGCTTGCGCGCCCTTCTTTCTGGGCAGGCCGAGCTGCCGGCGCTGGGCCTGGCTGAGGGTCTGGGCGAAACGGGCGATCTCGGAAAGGTCCCGGCGGCCGGCCAGCAGCGCCATGGCGACGATGGCCAGCACCGGACCGATGCGCAGGCGGGTGTTTTTGCCGCGCGGGTCCGGGGCGCGGCGCAACAGTTCCAACAGCGAGAGCATCTGGGGTTGGGCGACGGGAATCACGCCGCCGGGCGGAGCGATGACCCCGGCCTGACAATCCTCGGGCAGCTCGACGGCCTTCAGTTGCTGGCGGGCCCGGGCCCCGAGTTCGTAGAGCCAAAGTTTTTTCGGACGGTCGTTGGGCACGTAGAAGTCCGCCCGATGCCGGCTGTAGCCGGCACTTGTGCCCACCGCCTGCCAGTTGCTGGCCTGGTAACAGGTGCCGGCGTAGGCCTCCGGATCGGTGAAGGTCTCCGCCAGGAGCGGCCGGTAGCCGAAGCTTTGCTGCCACTGCGCGGGCAACAGGCGCAGCGCGGCACCCATGGTCCGCGAGGCCAGGTTCGGCGCGGCCCCCTTCTCCGCCAGGATCAGGAAGCGCCGGTTCTGCACGACGAGCTTGAGCCGCTCAACCCGGTGATTGGCACTCCACCCGATCCACCGGTCCCGATCCTTCAGAGCGTAGCAGGCCGGTCCCCAGACCAGCAGCGCCGC
Source organism: Opitutia bacterium (assembly GCA_016199925.1). Lineage (GTDB taxonomy): Bacteria > Verrucomicrobiota > Verrucomicrobiia > Opitutales > Opitutaceae > JACQFT01. Next base: position 3,825 of record JACQFT010000208.1, read on the forward strand.
GGGTCGGCCGTGGACCTCGACGATTTGCCGCAGGTAGTCGCCCACCGGGCGCCCGGCCCCGAGGTAATGGCGGTCGGCCATCTGCTGGTCGAACCACGCGTGCTCGTTGACTGCGGCGACGCGCGCGCACACAGCCGCGTCCGGCTCTGGACTGATGGACGGTAGGGTTTGCTCGACAGATTTCATCCCAGCGCTACCAGAGCAGAAACCGGGTCAGCGGTCTAGCCCAAAGTCATCGCCCGCCTCATCAGCCCTTTCCGGACCGATCCGGAAAGACCGTGAGTTGAGCGCGGCGAGCCGGCGGGCAAGCGGGAAAAACTGCCGGCTGGCGGCCAGACGCCGCTCGGCCGCCTGACGGGCCGCCGCTCCGTCTTTGCCCCGCGCCCACCCGAGGTCTTGCCAACGCCGGCCACGCTTCGACTGCTCCGGTTAGGTTCAGGGGGAAGGGGAGGGGTTGAATTCGAGCAGAGCGGCGATGACCTGCGCTTGCTGGTCCTCGGTCATCGCATTGAAGAACGGGAGCCGCAGCAGCCGGTCGCTGATGTCTTCGGTGACGGGGCAGTCGCCGATCTTGCCGCCCCAGCGGCGGGCATACGCGGAGAGATGGAGCGGGAGGTAGTGAAACACGGCGAGGATGCCACGCGCCTTGAGGTGGGCGACGAGCGCGGTGCGGGCGGCGAGTGACGGCAGCAACAGGTAAAACATGTGCCAGGCTTGCTCGCAGTGTGCCGGCACGACCGGGGTGCGGATCTGGCGCGCCGCGGCCCAGACGGAAAGGGCCTGCTGATACCGCTGCCAAATCGTGCGGCGTTTTTCCTGGATGCCCGGCCAGAGCTCGAGCTGTCCGTAGAGGAACGCCGCCAGCACGTCGCTCATCACGTAGCTGCTGCCGAGGTCGACCCACGAATACTTGTCGATCTGGCCGCGGAAGAAGCGCGCGCGGTCGGTGCCTTTTTCCCGGATGATCTCGGCGCGCTCGGCAAAGCGCGGGTCGTTGATCAGGAGCGCCCCGCCTTCGCCGCAGGTGATGTTCTTGGTCTCGTGAAAACTTTGGGCGGCGAGCGTCCCGAGCGTGCCGAGCCAGCGGCCCTGGTATTTGCCGAAGAGACCATGGGCGTTGTCCTCGACGACGGCGATGCCGCGGGGCGCGGCGAGGGCGTTGATCGCGTCCATCTCGCACGCGACGCCCGCGTAATGGACGGGCACGATGGCCTTGGTGCGGGGGGTGAGGAGCGCGGCGAGTTTCGCTTCGTCCAGATTCAGGGTGTCCGCCCGGACATCGCAGAAGACCGGGCGCGCGCCGCGCAGGACGAAGGCGTTGGCGGAGGAGACGAAGGTGAACGCAGGAACAATGACTTCGTCGCCGGGCTGGAGGTCGAGGAGGAGCGCGGCCATCTCCAGGGCGTGAGTGCACGAGGTCGTGACCAAGGCGCGTTTGACGCCCAGGGCTTGCTCGAGCAGCGCCTGGCATTTTCTTGAAAAAGCCTGGTCGCCGGCGATCTGCCCGTTGGCGATGGTTTGGGTGATGTATTCCAGCTCGCGGCCCGCGAGGGAGGAGCGGTTGAACGGGATGGATGAAGTCGGCATGGCGGTCAGACAGATGACGGGAACCAACGGTGAAACCAGACGCTGGATTCGGCGGTGCGGAATCCGGCGGCCTGGTAGAGCCGCTGGGCGGCGACATTGGAGGCCTGGGTGGCGACGCGAACCTCGGTGCACTTGGCGGAGTGAAACCACTGGAGCGCGGCGTTGACGAGGGCGCGGCCGAGGCCCCGCCCTTGCTGCGCCGGGGCGACGGCGATCAGGCCGATGCGACCGCGCTGGCCGCCCGAAACTTGGCAGGTAACATAACCGGAGGGCGCAGCGGGCAAGCCGCCGCCAGCCGTCAAGACAGTGTGTTGCCGATAGTCGCGGCGAATCCACTCCGCGTAGAGTTCCTCCGCCTGCGAGGAGGGGAACCCCGGATCCTTGAAGAAGCGGCTGTCGCGATGGGAATGGCGGGCGAGAGCGGCGAGCGGCGGGATGTCGTCGGGTTGAGCCGGTCGGATCGAAGGGCCTGCGGCGGGGAGGGCGGGGCGGTTCCCCAGCGAAAGGGAAAGATCGAGACGGACGTCGACGAATTGGAATCCGCCCGTGGCCGCCAGGGCGAGGGTTTCGGGCGCTTCACGGTCGGCGGCGAAATAAAGGCAGCGGATGCGCTCGGCCCGGCACCATTGCAGCACCTCGTCGAGCGAAGTCCGGGTCAGCGTCGTGGCGTTTGCGCGGCCGACGCGGAAGCCGAAGAAGTCGGTGTCCCAAGGCAGGAAGGTGCCTGGCTGGTCGTGGGAAGACGCGCCGCTCATGCGTTGGGGTGGCCGACCGCGCGTTGAACCGTGTAGGCCGGTTTGTGCATCGTGCGAAAATGAATCCGGGCGAGATATTCGCCGATCATGCCGAGGGCGAAGAGCTGGGCGCCGGAGAAAATCGCGATGATCGAGGCCAGAAAGGGGAAACCGGCCACGCTGTTGCCGGTGACGAAATAGCGTCCGAGCACATAAACCAGAACGCCTCCGCCGAAGAGGGTGAAAGCGAATCCGATGATACTGGCCAGTTGCAGGGGCAGCACCGAAAAGCCCGTGAGCATGTTGAGGGTGTGGCCGAGGAGCTTGCCGAAGGTGTAGTTGGACTGGCCTTGCGCCCGGCTCTCGCGGCGAAGGCGAACCGCACCGAACCGCGTCGTGCCCCACGTGAGCAGCACGTCGAGGTTGACGAACGGGCTGTGGTAAGCCGCGAAAGACTCGCGCAACCCGGTATGGAAAACGCGAACGGCACTGACCATGCGCGCGGTTTCGGCGCCCATGGCGCCTTGCAGGGCGAGCTTGGTGACGACAGAAGAGGCATTGCGCAGGAGGCTGTGCTGCTCGTGCTCAGGCGGACCGTAGACGACGTCCCAGCCCTCGGCGAATTTCGCCAGCAGCTTCGGGAGTTCTTCCGGCGGATGCTGGAGGTCGTCATCCATCGTCGTCGTGGTGGCAAACCGGGCCGCGCGAACGCCGGCGAGGAGGGCGTTATGCTGCCCGTAATTGCGCATCAGGCAGAGCCCGCGCAGCCACGGGTGGGCGGTCGCCAACTGTTCAATGACTTCCCAACTGCGGTCGCGGCTGCCGTCGTTGACCAGGATCACCTCGTGGCGCAGTCCCGTCGCGGCGAGCACCGGCCCGAGCCGGGCGACCAACCGGGGCAGGATGCCGGCGCTGTTATAGACCGGAACCACGACAGAAAGGCCGGCGGGCAACGGCGTGGCGGATGTTGGCGGCTCAGACATGAGAGGCTGAAAGACTAAGCTCGGATGGCGCGGCGGAGCTTTTCGACGGCGAGACTCAGTTCGCGAAAGCTCGGCGCCGAGGCGTCCGGCAGAGGCACTTCAGAACTCACCGTAAGGACGCCGGCGGGCCGGTGGTCTCGAATCGCAGGGCTGAAGGATTTGGTCGCGGGTGATCGGGAGAACGAGCCTGCACCGCCGCGATCGGTGCGGCGCGCCAACGGGAGGAGGCGCGAGCCGGCGAGTAACCGATACGCCGCGGCGTTCAGCTCGCCAGCGAAAAGGCGCCAGCCGGAGGCGGCGATCGCCCGACCGGGGGCGCACCGCGAACGCGACGAAGCAAATTTTCCGCGGAGCTGGGTAGCGGCAGCAATGATCATGGAGCAGCAATTGCTCCCGCGAGCACGGACACGCGGTCCGGCACCTGCGGCGGGGCGTTTTCTAGAAAAGCAGTTGGACCTCGAGCCCAGCCGCCCCGGGGAGCGGAGCGGAAAGCGTGACCGCGGACAACGCGAACTTCCGCCCCAAGCTGCCCGGCTCGGCCGGTTGCTCCCGGTCGCGTCGGGCGGCGCCGAATTCGCGTTGCGGCGCCGAGACGCGTTTCGGCGGCGGCGACCCGGGCGGAACCGGCGCCCGCGACGCGACCGATCTTGCAGGCGACTCCGGTCTCACGGCCGCCGAGCCGACGGGCGGGGCGCGGCGTTTTCTTCGTCTCGCTGAGTTTGGGCGCGGCTCCGTCGGGCGGGCCTTTCCGCACGAAAATGGGTGGCCGGGCTGGGAGCCGTTGCCGCCGGGGGCATTGGTGGAAGGAGGCCGGTGCCGAGGAGGCGGGGTGCATGGCTGACGCGTGATCAAGCCACGGCGCGGCGGGATGTGAAGCCAATTGTCGGAATCTCACGGCGCGCGAATGCCGAGCCGCCAGAGAAATTGGATGAAGGCGCTGTGGCGCAGATAACGAATCAAGCGCGGATGCGCCTCCAACTCGGCGGGTGAGATCGGCCGGCCATTGGCGCGAGTGCGGAGGCGGTCGATCTCGGCTTGGCCGACCGACGCCATTTGCGCGGACGTTTTTTGCGCGGCGTGAATCCGAAAGCAGGCGAGGAAGTAGGGCACGCGGACGATCTTGGCTCCGGCGTCGGCGAAGCGGAGCAGGAGATCCCAATCGAGCGCGAATTTGAACGAAGCATCCAAGCCGCCGACCTTGTCCCACACGCGGCGCCGCCAGAAGACGGTTTCCTGCGGCACAAAATCGTTCAGGCGCAGCACGGTGTCGTCGTGCGGCGGCAGAAACCAGCGGCCGATTTCCCGGGATTGCTCGTCGATGAGGATGCGGTGGCCGTAAACGACATCCACGTCGGGATGACGGGCAAAATAGTCGGCCACGAAATCGAACGTGCCCGGCAGATAGGTGTCGTCAGAGTTGAGCCACGCCATGATGTCGGCGGGTGCGCCGGTGGTTTGGGCGAAGCCCTTCGCGATGGCGTCGGCCTGGCCTTGGTCAGGCGCGCTGGACCACGCCCGGAGTTTTTCGGAGTGCCGCGTGATGATCGCAACACTGCCGTCGGTGGAGCCGCCATCTTGCACCACGTATTCGTCGGTCGGCCCCATTTGGTCGAGCACGCTGCGCATGGTCTGCTCGAGGTAGGCGCCTTGCTGATAGGACGGGGTGACGACAGAGATTCTGGGTCGGGCCGGACCGGGGCGGCGTGCAGGAAGTCTATCCGGACGGGAACTTCTCGCGGGATAGGCCATCTGCGCCGGCATCTGGAAAGCGAACAGCTCGGCCCGGGTGCCGCCGCCGAGCCAGAACGGCACGATTCGTCGTCGGACAATCACGGTCTCGCAGATCAATACCCGCCACGAGCCGTCCGCGAGTCCGGCTTCGATGGTCAGCCTGGGCCGGCCCGGGGGAAGGAAGGCGCGGATCTCGAAGCCGACGTTATCATGCGGGGCCTCGGGCAGGGCGGCTTTCACGTCCGGCCGGGGGAGATTGATCGCACCGGAGAGAATCAATTCGCCGGACCGGAGGCGGATAGTCCGGACGGGAGTTTCGGTGGCAGCAAAGCACCAGCCGCGAAAGATCACATAACGGCCCAACGCCCGCCAGTTGGCGGGTTGATCGATGAAAAACCGGACCGAGGCGCTGTTGTTTTCCGGGCTCAATTTCAAGCGAACTGCCGGCGGCTTCTACAACTTGTATCCGGCCGCAGCGGCGTCGTTGGCGAACATCTTGACGGTATCCAGCGAGAGGTCGGTCAAGTCCATGCTGAGCATCTTGGCGGCTTTGCCGAGAATGTCGTGCGGCACCGTGACGATTTTGCAGCCGCTCTCCTCGGCCTGGACGAGGTTGAGGACTTCGCGCACGCTGGCCCAAAGAAGCTCTGCCTTGGGTTGATCTTCAAGGAGGGCGCCCGCCGCGCGCATGATCGGCATCGGGTCGACGCCGGTATCGGCGATTCGACCGGCAAAGATCGAGACCACGGAAGGCACCTCGCGATTGAGCACGGCCGCGACCTCGCGCACCTGGGCCACGGTCAGGATGGCCGTGATGTTGAGCTTCACGCCCAGTTGGCCGAGGTCCTTGATGAGGGGAACGGCTGACTCGCGCCGGGAATTGGTGATCGGAATCTTGACGTAAACATTGGAACCCCACGAAGCGATCTTGAGGGCTTGGCGCTTCATCTCGGAGAACTCGTCGGTGAACACCTCGAGCGAGATGGGCTTGGACTTGACGGTTTGCAGGATGTCCTTTGAGAACGCCTCGTAATCCTTGATCCCCGCTTTGTTCATCAGCGTCGGATTGGTCGTCAGGCCCTTGATGTAGGGCTTGGCGTAGAGGTCGAGAATGCCGGCTTTGTCGGCGCCGTCGGCGTAGATCTGGATCTTAAGGTCGTTGAGTGTTTTCATGCAGCGATGAGCGCAGGTGAAAAAAGGGCGCGCTCTAGGACCGCGCAAGGACAATCCCGGCGGCTGCGGCGAAGGATTTCACCGCGAAATGGGGCGCCTTGGCCGGAGGCGGTTCCGCGTAGCCCCAATCGATGAAAATTGTGCGGCAACCGGCCGCGTGGCCCGCCTCAATGTCGCCCGCCCGGTCGCCGATCATCCAACTGCGAGCGAGGTCGAGGTCCAGCGCTTGGGCGGCGTCGAGCAGCATTCCGGGAGCGGGTTTGCGACGGGCGGAAGGTATGCCCCCCCAGCCGGGATCGTAGCAGACTTCGACCCGGTCGAGGGTCGGCACCAATTGGAGCAAGCGGGTGTGCATCGATTCAATCACCGCTTGCTGCTGGTTGCCGCGGCCGACGTCGGGCTGGTTGGTGGCGACGACGAGTGCGAAGCCGGCGGCTTTCAGCTTCGCGCAATCTTCCGCGACTCCATCGAACAAAGCGAACTCGTCCAGCGTGGCGGGCGGAAACGGTTTGCCATCGCGGACGATGGGCCGGTTCAGCGTGCCGTCCCGATCCAGAAAGACCGCCGGCCGGCGGTCTTTCCGGATCGGGAGGCGGGAGGCGGGAGGCGGGAGGTGTGAGGTCAAGGGCGACGGTGATTGATGAGGGCTTGGAGCATGGCCGAGAGCTCATCGCGTTCGCGAACAAGGGAAGCGAATTCCTCGGCATGGGTGGGGTGGATCTCAGCGGCAATTTCCAATTGAGCAGAAACCTCGGCAAGCGAACCCTTGGCAATGTAGAGAAACGGAACCGTTTCCTTGGCACCTTGCCGCGCGTCACCTTCCGCGATATTACTGCAGACACTGACGGCGGCCCAGCGCATCTGATCGCGCAGGCTGAAATCAGCTGAAAGCGGCGGCCGGCCGGTCAGCCGGTAAAGGGAGACGGCCAGAGCCTTGCCGCGCTGCCAGACTTGGAGTTGGCGATAGGGTTGGCTCATGGTGTGCTGCCTCCGGCCTCAAACCTCCTGCCTCCCTCCTCCGTCACGCCAATGGCGTGACGGACTCCCACTTGGTCTGGTTCAACTTCAGATCGGGATGAGACACGAAGAGATGCCAGACGACCGCCTGGAATGCCTCCGAGTGCGGGGTGATGTTGTTCGGGTTGACCGTGGGCACGATCACGCAGGCATCGGCGACCGTGGCGGCGTAGCCGCCGTCCTTGCCGAGGATGCCGATGATGTGGGCGCCGACCTGCTTCGCGAGCTGCATGGCGGCCACGAGATTGGGCGAAACGTTTTTCTCCACGTTGCCGCCGCCGACGGAAAGAATCATGAGGCAATCCTTGGCGTTGAGCCGCGAGACGCGGAGCCACTCGACGAAAATGGTGGGCCAGCCCTCGTCGTTGGTGCGGGCGGTCAGCTCGGAGACATTGTCGGTGGGAGCGTAGGTCTCGAGGCCGGCGATTTTGCGGAAATCATTCACGGCGTGGGAGGCATTGGCGGCGCTGCCGCCGACTCCGAGGATAAAAAGGCGACCGCCCCGCTCGCGGGTAGCGCGGAGTTCGCCGACGCATTTTTCGCAGTCGGCGGCGTCGATCTTCGAGGCGATTTCGAGGGTTTCCTTGAGGTGCTGGGCGGCGTAGGACATGGTGTCAGTGAGTGCGGGAATTGCGGAAAAGGGAAAAGGAAAAATTCAGCGGCCCAGTGCACCCGAGCGCAGGAGATGGTCGAGCTCGGTCAGGCCGGCGTGGGAACCGATTTCGTAGAAGCGCTCGGTGATCTCGTAGCCGGCGAGTTGGTCGTGCTCGACCAAGCGCTTGTAGACCTCGGCCAAATCCACGGCTTCGCCGCGGGGCCAGTCTCTGAGTGCGCTGCCGCGGAGCAAACCGAGACCATAGTCGATGTGCTTCATCCGGGGCTCCTTGTTTTTCTTGTCGTAAACGTGGATGCGTTGGCCCTCGAACCAGACGTTGCTCGCGTCGTAGCGTTCGTGATTTTCGAAGACGGTCATCAGCCCTTGCCGACCCGACGCGAGAAACGAGCGTCCCACTGACCGGTAGTCAATCGGCAGGTAGCTGTCGCCATAAAGGACGTAGAAGGCATCGCCGAGCTTGGGCAGGGCGCGGATGAGTGCGCCGCCGGTGCCGAGCAGCTTCTCACCGTCGAAGGAGTAGTCGATTTGCACGCCCCACTTCGTGCCATCGCCGTATTGTTCGATGATTTTTTCGCCAAGATAGCCGACGCAGAGAACAATGCGGGTGAGGCCGTTCTTTTTGAGGAGGCGAATCTGATGGGAGAAAAACGGCTCGCCCGCGACTTCCACGAGCAGCTTGGGGATTTTTTCGGTGATCGGGCGCAGACGCGTGGCCATGCCGCCAGCGAGGAGGGCGACGGGCAGATCGGTGGGGCTGGTCGCGGGCGCAGGCATCAATTCTGGGCGACGACCTTGCTGCCCTCAAAGTCAAAACGGAAACGCACTTCCTGGAGGCCTTGCTCCCGCATGGCGTGACGCAGGCGTTGCTTGTCGCCGGCGTAGAACATCAGGAAGCCGCCGCCGCCCGCGCCGATGAGTTTGCCGCCTATGGCGCCGTGCGCCATGGCGTGGTCATACCACTCGTCGATGCGGTCGTTGCTCATGCCGGAGCTGCGCGCCTTCTTGCGCTGCCAGTGGACGTCCATGAGGCGGGCGAACTCATCAAGGTTGCCGCTCTCGAGCGCGGCGAGCGATTTATAGCCGAGTTCCTTGGTGAAATGCAAATTGTCGAGCATGGCCTGGTTGTTCTGCTTCGACCTGTCGTTCTGGTCCTTGAGGATGGCCGACGCCGAGCGCGAGTAGCCGGTGAAGAACAGCAGCAGGTTGTCCTCCAGGTTGAAGAGCGTCTCCTCGGAGATTTTGCAGGGGCGGTATTCGACGCGGCCGTCCTGGTGAAATGTGAAGGCCGTGATGCCGCCGACGGCGGCGATATATTGGTCCTGCTTGCCGACGGGCTCGCCGAGGCGGTCGATCTCGATGTGGCAGGCCTGCTCGGCGAGCTCGACGGGGGAGACGAGGTGCTTGTTGGCGGTGTGAAGAACCTTGAGCAATGCGGTCGTGAAGCTGCCCGAGGATCCGAGCCCGGTGCCGCCGGGGATGTCGGCCATCGACGTGAGTTCGAGCGAGCGGCCGTCCATGCCGAGCAGGCCGAAGGCCTCGCGGATGATCGGGTGCTCCAGCTGCGCGGCGGTGGCGACGCGCTCCAGCTTGGAGTATTTTACGATCAGGTCGGGCACGAAAGTGCGGTGCAGCGTCAGATAAACGTATTTGTCGAGCGCCCCGGCCACGAGGAAGCCTCCGTGCTCGCGGTAATACGAGGACAGGTCGGTGCCGCCGCCGCCGAGGGAGATGCGCAGGGGGGAACGGGTGATGATCATGGGGGGAAGGGGAAAGTGAGAGGGAAAGGGGAAGTAGCCGGGAGAGGCAAAGGGAAAGGGACGAAACAGGTTATTCTCTGTCCTGTTCCCGCAGGCGTCGGATGGTGGCGGTGAGTATGGCGATGATCTCGTCGGAGAGTGCGACCCGCGGTGCTATCACTTCGGGCGAAATCCAGCGCTTCAGGCGCTCGTAACGTCCGCGGGTTTCCTGGGCAGAACCGCGGGCGATGATGAGAAAGTGCGCGTAGTCGCGCTTCGATCCACGTCCGTAGCCCTCTTCAATGTTTGCCGCGATCGAATCAGCGCTGGCGATTTGTGGCGAAACCAGTCGCTGGCAGGCTGGTTCACGGGCGAGCGAGGCGAGGTCTCCGACGACCTGATCAAAAAGCGCCAGGGCCTTTTGGTGGGCGCCGAACCGTTTCAAGCCGTCACTCTCAGGCATGGTCGGTTTTGTTTTCCGTTTTCACCTTCACTCTCACTTTCCCTCCAC
>JACQFT010000215.1 GCA_016199925.1 Opitutia bacterium
CGGCGTCGAGGAGGCTGGGCTCGCCCTTGCGGTGCGCCGCCCATTCCATCAGGCCGGCGAAGAGGCCGGTGAACATCAGGTCGCCGAAGAGCGTGTTCTTGAAAAAAAAGATCGTCGGTGGAAATTCCGGGTGGCCGACCGTCAGCGCCTGCCACCAGCCGGCGAGAGACTTCGCGTAGAACGGGTCGGCCCACCATGACTGCGTGTTCGTGACGAGGTAGAACAGGATGGCGCCGAGCAGGCCGCCGTTGAGCAGGCTGAGCCATGACTTTCGCCGGGCGACGAACGCACCGATCAACAGCGCCGCGCCGAAGCACGCCGTGCGGATGACAAAGCCACCGAGGCTCCAGTGAAAACCATACTCCCGGGCGTGAAACCAATTCACATACACGTCCGAAAGCTCCAGCCCCAGGAACGACAGAACCCAGAACCACGGTTTCCGAAAATAGACCGCGCCGCAAAAGGCGATGGCGGTGAAAGGCGAGAGGTTCGACAGCGACAGGTCCAACGTGGGCAAAACCCGGAACAGCACGGCGAGGGCGATGAGAGCGATGGCAAGTGGCATGGAGCGGCGGCGTTAGTCGGCAGTCAACATACGGGCCAATCGATAAGCACCAAGCTCCAACATCCAAGCTCCAATGAAGCTCCAAGTTCCGGACGAAACACCAAGGCCACATCGGGTGGGCGGCTGTTTTCTTGGATCGCTTTTCCGAGATTCACTGGAGGTTGGAGCTTTGGATTTGGAGCTTCAGTCGCTCACGCGCCTTCCGCTTCGCGCGCCATCAGCCAGAGCAAATCCGACACGCGGTTTACGTATTGCAGGAGCATGGGGCGCACGGTGCGGCCGTGGGTGCGGAGCGTCACCATGCGGCGCTCGGCGCGGCGGGCGGCGGTGCGGGCGACATCGAGCGCGGCGGCGTGGGGGTTGGCCCCGGGCGTGGCCCAGCCGTCGAATTTGGGTGAGCGCGCCTCAATGGCGGCGACGCCGGCGTCGAGCCGCGCGAGCGCGGCTTCGTCGACTTTGGCAAATTTGGATTCGGCGTAGCGGGCGGCGTCGGACTCGGCGCACGCCATCTCGCCCATGAGCGCGACGAGGTCAGTCTGGATTCTCTCCAGCTCGGCGCGGCGGTCGGCGGCGGGGCAGTGGGCCTTGGCGAGACCGAGGGCGGCGTTCAGCTCGTCGAGCGCGCCGACGGTCTCGGCCTGCGGGTGGTCCTTGGGGATGCGCTGGCCGTAGAGCAGACCCGTGGTGCCGTCGTCGCCCGTGCGGGTGGCGATGGAGTTGGTGCGCTTCATTTGACGTGGCTGAATTTCAGTCCCGGGATTTGCGCGAAATGCGCGTCCGAACTCAACAGCGGAAGTTCGCGCCGCAACGCGACGGCGGCGATCAGGCAATCGGCGGGCGGCACGTTGACGCCTTTCCAGCGCAGGCGGGCGTAGATGCCGGCCGCGCGGTGAAAGTCCTCGGGTTGCTCGGCTTCGTGGTGCCAGAGTCCCATCTGTGCGCGCAGAAATTCCATCTCAGTCTCAGTGCGTGCGCCTTGAATCGTCTCCTGCACTATTTGGCCGCAGATCACCGCGGCATGGGCGCGGGCCAAGTCGTGAATGAGCGCGACGGCCGGAGCCTTGCCCCGGAAAAAATCCACCCAGACGGAGGTGTCCACCACCGACCGCTCAACGGTGCGTGCGCTTGGCATCGGCGACGGAGAGTTTGTTGGCGCGTTCCGCCTCGGTGTGCAGGTGGGGATACTTGCCGGCCAGCCCCATGAAGTCGGCGACTTTGCGGCGGCGGACCTTCTCCTCGATGGCGCGGCGGATGGCCTCCGGCACGCTGGCGTCGGGTTCTCCCGCCATCAATTCCTTCAGTTGGGCGTCATCAATCGTGATGGTTGTGCGCATCGCCAACTAGCTGTTCAAGCGCATCAGAATGTCAACCGCGAGGATGCGTGGTGTCGCGTCGCCGGAGGCCGCGCCCTCGCGCGTGCGCGGCCAATGTCACTTATTAAGTGACATTGGCTGCGCGGCTGACGGAACTTCTCGCGGCGGACGTCCCTGGCTGCCGGGAGCGTGAGAGAGCACGATGCCACCGACACGGATACCTGGGGCTGCCGGGAGCGCGCGGCTCGGCTGGCTGGCAGAACGCGGCGAGGGCGCCGCGTCTCCATCACGACTCACTTCTTCGCGGCGTCGCGGGTGCGTTTCTTGAGCGCCTTGAGCTCGGCGTCGATCTCGGCGAGAGAATCTTTCTCCATGCGGTCAATGAAGAGGATGCCGTTGAGGTGGTCGGCCTCGTGCTGGAGGCAGCGGGCGAACAGGCCGTTGCAGCGCAGCGTGTGCGGGTGGCCGTCGCCGTCCTGGAAGGCGACGCGGACCGCGTCGGGCCGCACGACATCGCCGCGGATCCGCGGGAACGACAGGCAGCCCTCCTCGTAGGCGGATGCTTCGCCGCCCGGCTCGGGGGTGATGACGGGATTGACGACGGTCAGCGGCATGAAGAGTTCGAGCGGCGGGCGCGCGCCGTTCAGCTCCCAGTCGAAGTCCGGCTCCACCGCCCGCAGGTCGACGACGCAGAGCTGGATCGCCTGGCCGATCTGCTGGGCGGCGAGGCCGATGCCCTCGGCGGCGTGCATCGTCTCGACCATCTCGGCCGCGAGTTTCCGCAGCGCCGCGTCGCAGGCGGAGACTTTCGCGCCTTTTTTGCGGAGGATCGGCTCGTTGAACTGAACAATCGGCAGCGGCATGGGTCGTAGGATGCTCAAGGTATTTGCCAGGGCAACCCGGCGGCAAATAAATTTGTTCCGCCGCCCCGACCCTGTTATGCATCCACGCATGAATCAGCCCACCGCCACCGTCCGCCGCGACTACTCCGCGGCCTGGCTGGGCTGGCTGGTCCTCGGGCTCGGGCTCCTGGCGGTGGCGTGGCTGCTGCCGGTGAACATCAAGTCGCTCAACCCGGCGCTCCTGCGCGAGGCCGGCCGCCACTCGACCACGGCGGCAGTGTTTGCGCGAGGGCTGCTCGACCTCGACAAACCCGGCCCCGCGGCGCTCGTGCTCGACGCCGCGCGGCAGGTCAACGACCCCAGCGCCGGGGCGGTGGGCGTGCTGCTCAAAGGCTTTGCCGTGCGCCATCCCGAGATGATGCCGTGGGGCGGCTGGGATGTGGCGCTGGAGCCGCTGCTCACGGGCAAGAACGCCGCAACCGCGCCCGGCTCCGTGCCGGTGCTGAAATTTCTCGTCGTGCAGTCGGCGCGCGAGAATCTCCGCCGCTATCTCGCCGTCTCGCGCCTGCCCGGCGTGCAGACGCTGCTCAAGACCGCCGACCTGACTTCGACCAGCCGGTTTGTGCCCGCGATGCGGCCGGGCGGCCAGCCGCTGGAAGCGGTCATCCTGCTCACGACTTACCTCTGGCAGAGCGAGCATCTGTCGCCTTCGCTCCAGCGCGAAGTGCGCAGCCTGGCCGAGAACGCCGTCGCCTCCGGCCAGATGGGGCCGCTGGAAGATTTCTACGTCGACATCCTCACGCTGGGCAAGCGCCTCGACTGGGAGCAGCTTTCGGAACTCCTCCGCACGACGACGAGCATCGGCACCGTCACGCAGTTTGCGCACCTCGCGCGCGTCGCGCCCGAGCATCTGCCCGTCATCTACACGGCCGCGCTCATGACCAAGTCCGCCGATGCGGTCGCGCGCTATCTGATCGCCTACGGCAAACCCGGCGCGGAGAACCTGCGGTTCGCGCTCTCCTTCGGCGAGGGCGCCGTCGAGCAGCTCGTGCGGCGCCAGGTGCCGGTGACGAGCGGCGCCGGACCGGAGTTCGAGCTCGGCGCGGGCTTCGCGCTCGGCCATCCGGAGCTGGCGATTTTCGGCAAATACGCCGCGTTCCTCGCCGGCGTTTTCCTGCTGCTGCGATCGGTCGACCTGAAGCTCTTCTTCTCGGTCGAGTCGGCGCTGCGCGGCGCGTTCCCGCGGATGGGCAGCGGCGTCCTCGCGGCGATCCTCACCTTCCTGTTTTTCATCTTCTCGGAGCAGTTCCTCCTCAAGGCGGCCGCCTCCGAATACCAGATCCGGTTCACCTTCCCCGTGCTCGTCGCCGCCGCGACCGGCGCGACTCCCGCTCACTCAACCACCACCGCCACCATGGAAATGTCCACCGTCCTCTCCATCGCCCTCTTCGCCCTGCTGCAAGTCGGCATGTATGTCACCTGCCTGCTGAAAATCACCGAGGTCGAGCGCCAGGCGCTGCCGCCGCTGACCAAGCTGAAGCTCATGGAAAACGAGGAGAACCTCTTCGACGGCGGCCTCTATCTCGGCATCGCCGGCACGGCCACCGCGCTCGTGCTCCAGGTGCTCGGCCTGATCGACGCGAACCTGCTCGCGGCCTACTCGTCGAATCTCTTCGGCATCGTCTGCGTCGCGCTCGTGAAGATCCGCCACGTCCGCCCCTACAAGCGCAAACTCATCCTCGAGTCCCAAACCGGCGCCTGAGCCATGAACAAGACGCTCCTCCTCATCATCTGCGACTTCCTCCTGCTCAACCTCCTCGCGTTGACCAAGTGGGAGAAGGCCGAGCCGCCGCGCGCCGCGCAGGTCGCCGCCGCGCAGCAAGCCGCCGCCGCCACGCCCGCCGTCAACGCCGACCTGGTCGAACTCATGCGCATTTCCCTCGAAGACGAGAAGTCCACCCGCACGCAGCTCGCTCAGCAGCTCGCCTCGACGCAGGGCTCGCTCTCCGAGCGCGAGAAGAACCTCGCGGCCCTCCAGCAGCAGAAGGGCCAGTTGGAGAATTCCCTCGCCGCGACGCAGTCCACGGCGCACGAACTGGAGCAAAAATACACCGCCGCCGCGCAGGAGGCCGGGCTCACCAAGGAGCAGCTCGCCAAGATGCAGCGCGAGCTGGAGGAGCGCCGCGCCGAGGCCGAGCGCCAGAAGCAGGAACTCGCCCGGATGGAGAAACAGAACACCGAGGCGCGCCAGCGCATCGAGAACCTGAACGTCGCCGTGCGCGTCGCCGAGCAGGAGAAACAGATGCTCGCCAGCAACCTGACCGAGGCCAAACAGCAGGTCGAGGTCGAGCGGCAGGAGCGCGCCCGCGTGCAGGAGCAGACGGTGCAGCTCGCGCAGGGCGTCGGCCAGCTCGCGGAGAAATCCGGCGAGCTGTCCAAGGAGATCCGCGACAACCGCCCGATCAACTCGAACCTCATCTTCACCGATTTCCTCGCCAACCGCGTGCAGACCAGGCTCACCACGCGGCGCCCGGGACTCTTCGGTCCGAACGTCAAGGACAAGGACGCGCAGACGATCCTCGTGAGCGACGGCCGGCACACCTACGCGCTGATGCACCTGAGCGACACGCCCTTCAGCCTCACCTTCGAGTCGCCGCCCGACTACGACCTGATCGCCGGCAAGCTGAGCCGCGGCGCGTTCAACGCCCCGGTGAAAGAGCTGGCGTTCCTCGCGCTCGATCCGCGCCTCGTGGTGCTCCCGGTCGACGATTCCCTCGCGGCGCTGATGGGCGCGAAAATCTATAAGCTCGCCGCCGAGCCGTTCAAGTTTCCCGAGGCCGTGGTCGTGCGCGCCGACGACGGCAAGTATGGCGAGACGCCGTTCCGCATCGACGCGGCGAACCCCGGCTACGTGAAGCTCGACAACCGGATCGTCACGCGGCTGTTCGGCGAATTCTCGCCGAAGCGCGGCGATCTCGTCTTCAGCAAATCCGGCGACCTGATCGGCATGATGGTGAACAACGATTATTGCGCCGTGCTCGGCGATTTCCGCGCCGCGCACACGCTGACCGCGGGCGACGACGTCGTGCAGCCGAAGACCGGCGCGACCTTCGCCGATCTCGCCGCACGCTGGCAGCGGCTGCCGTTCAAGCTGCAGTGATGAAGCCCCGGCGCTGACTGAACTGTAGGAGCGGCTTTACGCCGCGATTCTGCTCAGCCATCGCGGCACTCCGCCGTCGCCAAGGCTATGGCGGACAAGAAAGCCGCTCCTACAATTCGTGATTTTCAAGTGCGGACGCGCAATAGCGCTCACGGCTCGAACTGATAGAGCGTGAACTTGTCCGCGGCGCCGTGCGGCGTCGTGAACACACGCCGGGTCGGCGCGCCGGGCTGGTCGAGCCACGCGGCGGCGGGGTAGAGGCTGCCTTCGTAGAGCAGGAAAAACGCGACGCGTTGTCCGGCGGAGATTTTTTTTAGCCCCGGCAGCGAAGCGGCAAGTTCGCTGGGCTCGTAGACGGTGAAGGGCACGACGCCGATGCGCGGATCGCCGAGTTCGGCGAGCATCAGCCCGTAGCAACCGGGCCGCAGGAAACGGTGCGTGAGGACGAGGCAGCGGACGTTGTGCCGGTCGGCGTAGTCGCCGAGGAAGCGGCGCACGTCGTTCAGACCGCGTCCGCTCCAGGGACCGGTGACGTATTGTGCGATCTCTTGAGCGGGGATTGCCGCCGTTTCCGGGGCCGTGCCGATCTGCCGAGAAACCAGAGTCCATCGGCCCAGGGCGACGAGCAACACGGCCGCGGCGAGAGCGCGGGTCCGACCGGCGGTGGAGACCAGCGCCCGGCCCCAGGCAAGGGACAGGAAGAAAACCAGCGGCAGATGGTCCGGGAGGGCGTAGCGCGCGAAGGGGCGGTTGTAGAAAAGCGCGGACACCAGAAGGGCCAGCACCGAACCCAAGGCGCAGGCGCCGACGACGCGGGACCTGGCGCGGAGGGAAAGAACGAGTGCGCCGGCCAACAGCAGGAGAAGCGGCCATCCACCGTAGCCCTCGTGCCAGCGGAGCCAGGTCGCGAGACGCCCGGCCGCGGAGGCCCAGTAGTGGCCGCTGTCGAAAACAGGCAACGACTCGAAGCGGGAGCTGTGCTGACCCACTTTGAAAAGACTCGGCCCCAAGAGCGCCAGCGGGGCCAGCGCGCCCAAGCCAAGCAGAACAAGCTCCCGACCGAAAATTCGGCGGGTGTGACTCCGCTGGATCGCGGAATAGATCAAACCGAGCCACCCCAGCGCGAACACGGCGGAGATTTTGATCAGGAACGCCGTCCCGAAAAATGTGCCGGCGACGACAAACCAAAGCGGCCGGCGGCCTTCCGGGCGCGAAACGCCCGTGACGATGCACACGGTGGACCACGCGAGCAGCGCGGCGACAAAGGTGTCTTGGAGGGCCAAGCGTTCGTGAAAAACGGCAAAGGGCATCGTCGCCCAAAGCGCCATGCCGCAGAGCGCCGCCGGGCGTCCGGCCAGGCGGAACAGGGCGAGGCCGAGCGCGGAGACCGTGGCCAAGCCCGCGCCTGCGCTCAGCAGCCGCGCCACCAGCAGGGCGTGCGCCGGAAACCAGCCGGCAGGAAGAAACTGGCAGGCGAGCAACGGCCGACCCTGGCCCAACGGATCGACCACGGTTTTCACCCGCGAATCAAGGGCCACAAGAATGTTCCCCGCTTCGTCAACGAAGGGCTCGAGGGTGCCGAGGCCGCGGAAGCGCAGCCACGCGGCGACGAGCAGGGGCAGCGCGGCCCAGGTCCAAAAAGGCAGACGGGATTCGCTGGGGCGCGCGGACAGCATCGGTCGGGGCATCCAAGCGGGCGGCGAGGCGAAGTCAGGCCAATTGTCCGCAAAGCTGGATTTACAGCGGCGCGGCGGACCGGCTTACTGCGCGGATGCTGCCCGACCTCATCGACGCTTTCGGCGCGACCGACCCGCTGACTTACCTCGCGGTGTTTCTCGGCGCGTCGCTGCTGATGCTGTGGCGGCTGGAGGCGATGCTCGACCACGGCCTGGAAGGCACGGCGCTCGGCACACTCGTGATGCCGTTCTGCTCGGGGCTGGGGAATCTGCTTTTCGTGTTCATCATGGTGCGGCGCGGCGGACCGGCTTCGGCGGTGCTGACCAACAGTCTCGTCAACAACGTCACGAACCTGACGCTGCTGCTCGGGTTGCCGGCGTTGTGCTGGACGCTGCTGGTCGTGCCGGCGGGCAAGGCTGCGGTGAAATCCGAAGGGAAGAAAAGCGGCGCGGCGAAGAGCGCGAGCGCGCCGCAGATCAACCGGCTGTCGCTCGTGCTGACGCTGACGGCAGTGGTGTTTTTCACGGGCGCGACGTGGCTGCTGGGGCGCGACGGCGCGCTGAGCCGCACGGACGGCGCGGTGCTGATCGGGCTGTTTGGTTTTTGGCAATGCTTCCAGGTTTACGACGTGATGAAACACAACCTGACGCGGCGGGCGTCGTTCGGGTTCGGGTTTTATGCCGACCTCGTGCTCGTGGCGGCGGGTGCGTGGCTGATCTACGAGAGTCTCGACTGGCTGGTGGCGTGGCTGGGCCAGCAGAAGAGCGGATTCGTGAGCGCGGCGAACCTCGGCTGGCTGAGCGGCTGGCTGATGGTGCTGCCGAACGCGCTGCTGGCGGTTTTCTGGGGCTGGAAGGGGCGCGCGGATGTCGTCTATAGCTCGCAGGTCGGCGACGGGCACATCTGCATCCCGTTTGGCGTCGGGCTGCTCGCGCTGTTGCACCCGGTGAAAGTCGGCGCGGTTTTTCAGGACGGGCTGCTGCTCCTGGCCGGCGCCGCCGGATTGCACGCGGTGTTTCTGCTGACGGCGGGCGGGCTGCCGCGCTGGGCCGGTGCGCTCTTCGTCGCGGCCTACGCGTGGTTCTTGTGGGACGGGCTGCTGGGGTGACGCGCCGGTGCGCCCCGGCGGCGGAGCTACTCGAGCGGATTGGCGCGGAATTTGGCGCTGAGTTGGAAGAACGGTTTTTGCGCTTCGAGCCACATCGGGTCCTGGCGGATTTCGGCCATGGATTTCCGGGTGTTGTTGCAGAAAAGAAAACTGGTCGCGCCGGTCTTGAGGCAGGCGTCGAAGCGAGTGCCGGCGGCATCGTGCGCGAACTCGAAGTCGCCGACGGTCTGCGTGTGCTCGGCCATGACGGCCCGCAGCGGCTGGAGATCGGCGGCGAACAGGCGCCGGTAGCTCTCGGCACGCGGGCCGTCGTAGGCGAGGATCGCGCCGCCGTCGCTGCGGAGGGAGACCAAAATCCACTCGTCGAACACGGTCTTCGTGTAAGCGGAGTTCATGCGGCCGAGGGTGAGGATGACGGCGGACTTGGCTTCTTCGAGATTCATGGGTCGGCCCTTGTCTGCGGGAACGGTCGGCGGGATTCGAGAAAATTTGCGCGGCGGCGGACCAGCCGGCCGCACCGGCCGCGGGCCCGCGGGGCGCCGGTGCCCGGTCACACCGGGCCCACGGACCAGAGGGCGGCGGCGAGCAGCAGGAGCGCGGAGCGTTGGCCGATGGCGCGGAGGGCCTGGCGCAGTTTCGGGGCGAGTTCGCTGAGCTCCTCGTGGTGGGTGGCGGCCAGGCGCGCGATGACCGATTCGCCCTTTTTCGTGAGTTGCAGTTCCACGGCGCGCCGGTCGCTGGTCGAGCGCACGCGCCGCACCAAGTTGCGTTCCTCCAACCGGTCGAGCAGTTCGACCGCGCTGTGGTGCCGGAGCAGCAACTCGCGGGCGAGGGCGCCGACCGTCGTGGGGCCCTGGTCGGACGCGGCTTTGAGTGCCAGGAGCGCCTGATAATGCTGGGGGGTGAGGCCGACATGCTTCGCGGCCTTCGCGCTGAAATCCAGGAAGCGGCGGAGGGAGTTCCGAAAGGCGGCCAGGGCCCGGTAGTCGGCCGGGGTGGGGGGGGAGGGGCGTTTCGCCGAGGCGGGCATGGGGGGAATCTGACGGCACCGGGGCCGTTCGTCAACACTGCCGCGACTATATCGCCGGGCGATGGAAAAAAGCTTGTCTCGCCGCCGGCGATTCGTTGAGTCGGAGCCTGACGGCCGTCATCCCGGCGGTGTGCAGTTGTCCGCGAAGCTTGCTGGTCTCATTGGTGTGGAACCTAAAGCTTGGTGTCATGCCGGGGTGGCGGCCGTTTCGTCTCCGGTCCTCGGGGAGGCGCGGCGTCACCGGCCGGCGCCGTGAAGGTAGGCCGAGGTGAGGCGTTCGTTTTTGCGCGGCCCCGAGACGGTCCACCGGAGCACGACGCGATCGGCGAGGAGGGCGAGTTCGGCCGAGTAGCAGTCGGCGCAGCACTGGTGCGCGCCGACGGAGGCCCACGCGGCGCGCCCGCCCGCGACGGGTGCGAGGTCGACTAGATGCACGGGATGCCGCGGGCCGAGGCGGATCTGCTCGAGCCGCAGCAACGCGCCGCCGAGCCGGGTCCAACGGTAGGCGTTGTGGAAACGGACGGCCGGTCCGCCGGCGGCGGACCAGACGCCGGTTTCGGCGAAATCAACCGTCGCCGGGCCGGGAGTCGCAGTCTCGACCGAACCCGCACCGGTGAGGTCGGCCGCCGCGGCGCCGCCGCGGGCGGCCGAAAACTCGGAGGCCCGCACTTGGCGGAGCCGCCCGAGCAATTCTGCGGCCGGGTCCACGGGCGGAGCGCTCACGCTTTGGGCTCGAAGCGGCTGGCGGCGCGATTTTTCTTCACCGAGCCGGCCGGAGCGACGATGCCGTTCATCGCGATGTAAACGCCCGGCGGGAGCGCCTGGACGGCACCGATGGCGCAGCCGAGGTTGAAGACGGCGTCGCTGTTGCGGAAACGCGCCGGCTGCATGGAGCCGGTCAGGACGATGACTTTGCCCTCGATCCCCTCGAGGCGGGCGGCGGTCTCGGTCATGGTGTCGGTGCCATGGGTGATGAGGATCAGGTGCTCGGGCGCCGCTTCGACCCGCTGCCGGATGAGCGCGCGGTCCGCCCCGGTCATGGCGAGGCTGTCCTTTTGGAGAACCGACTCGACGACGAAATCGAACGTGACGTTGGACTCGCGCAGGACGGGGCCGACTTGCGGCTCGCCGACTTCGTAGGCGCTGGCGGCATCGAAGTAAACCTTGTCGATCGTCCCCCCGGTGGAAATCACGCGCAGTTGCATGGCGGATGATTGCGGGAGAGGCGCGGCGAGTTCAAAGATTTTCGGCGGGCGGGCGGTCGGGCAGGGTCTTTTGTTTTGGAAAACGTGGAGCCGCGTCGCCCTCGGCGCGGATGATTCGTCGGAACGCGGCGAGGGCGCCGCATCCCCAGCAGAAGCGGTCCAAAACAAAAGAACCTGGCCGGTCGGGCGAAGGTCGCTGCGCAGGAGTTGCGTGGCGGCGACGAGGGCGCACACTCCCGGGAATGCTGCGGAGACCGAACATCGTCTGGATCGTCACCACGCAGTGGCGCGCGCAGGCCTGCGGCTACGCGGGCGACCCGAATGCGCGCACGCCGTGGCTGGATGCGTTGGCGAGCGAGTCGACGAACTACCCGCAGGCGGTCACCCCGCACCCGATGGGGCCCCAGGCGCGCGCGGCGTTGCTCACCGGAAAACTGTGCCCGCTGAACGGAGTGTCCGACTACTGGGACCCGCTGCCGGTCGACCAGCGGACAATCGCCCACGCGATGCGGGAGCGGGGCTACACGACGGCGTTCTTCGGCAAGTGGCATTTGGCGGAACGAGACCGCGACGTGGCGCTGGTGGGTGAGGCGCACGCCAAGATGCTGGTGCCCGAGCAAAGGCGGGGGGGATTTGAATTTTGGGAGGGATTTGAGAGCGGGTTCTTGATCAACGATCCGTGGCTCCATGGCACCAGGCTCGCCGAGCCGAGGCATTTCAAGGGCTATCAATCGGACGTGGTCGGCGAGCGGGCGGCGCGGTGGATGCAGGAATCGCACGGCGCGCCGTATTTCTGCGTGGTGAGTCTGGAACCGCCGCATCCGCCCTATGACGCGCCCGCGCCACACCTGAAGGCCTACGATGCGGGGGCGATTGTCTTGCGGGCCAATGTGCCGCGCGGCGGCGAAACCGAAGCGCAGGCGCGCCGGGAACTGGCCGGTTACTACCGGCACCTCGAGGCCACGGACCGGGCCGTCGGGCGATTGCTGGCCGAGATCGGCCTCGGCGAAACCGTGGTCGTTTTTACTTCCGTTCACGGCGACATGCACGGATCGCACGGGCACTTCCGCAAGGGCTGGCCCTACGAGGAGTCGGTTCGAGTCCCGCTCCTGGTCCGGCACCCGGCGGGTGCGCCGAAGACGGACGGCAGCATCGTCAGCCTGGTCGATCTCCCCGCGATGACGGTGGCCTGGGCTGAACAAAAGGAATGGTCTTCGACCCGGCAGACCGCGTGGATCAGCATACCGAAGGCCTCGGCGCTCGCCAAACAATGCCCGTTTGCCTGGCACGGATCGAGAGGGGCGCGGCAGAAACAGATTCGAGTCGAACCCTCCGCCGCCGCGGCGGCGGCCGGAGAACGGCCGACCGAATTGCGGTTCGATTTGGCCGCCGATCCGTTCGAGCTGTGCCGTTTGGAGTGAGCACAGCCTGCCGCCCGCGGGTGCGGTCGTCGGGTTCGCCGCGCGCCGACGGGCGTCCGCCAGGCGCCGGTTGAGGCGGGCCGGACCGGGCGGCGACCCGCACTGGGCGTCAGGCGCGGCTGGCCGGCGCGGGATTGAGCGCGACCGGCGGCGCGGCGGTGGCTGGCGGCGGGCAAGTCTCGGCGAGCTTCGCGCGAGGGAGGTGCAGCCGGAAGACTGCGCCGGTCGCGACCGGGAGCGCTTCGATCTCGGCGCCGTGCGCCTGCACGAGGCGGCGGCAGAGCGAGAGGCCCAGGCCGTTGCCGGTGGCTTTGGTGCTGTGGAACGGCTCGAACAGCCGCGCGCGCACGGCCGGCGACAGGCCGGGTCCGGTGTCGGCGAAATCGACGCAGACAACGCCGCTCTGCTCGCGCACGGTGACGCGGATGGCGCGCTCGCCCGGGTGCGTCTCGAGGGCCTGGCGGGAGTTGTTGAGCAGGTTGAGGAAGACCTGGCCGATTTGCTGCGGATCGATGCAAAGCGGCGCCAAATCGGGCGGGCAGTCGAGCGTGAGGACGATCTGGGCGCGGCGCAGGTCGGCGCCGATGAGCTCTTGCGTTTCCGCCAGCAGCGTGGCGAGCGAAGTCAGGCGGCGCGTGGGCGGGGCGTTGCGGGCGAAGGCGAGGAGGTTGCCGACGATGCGCCGCACGCGCTCGGCGGTCAGTTGCAGTTTGGTGCCGGCCTCCACCGCGGCGGGGCCGCAACTGCCGGTCGCCAGCAGGTCGGCATAGCCGGTGATGACGGTGAGCGGGCTGTTGATCTCATGCGCGATGCCGGCCATCAGTTCGCCGAGCAGGTGCATCTTGTCGCCGTGCATGAGGCGGCGGTGCGCCTCCTGGAGGTCGGCGAAGGCCTGGCGCAACTCGGCGGTGCGCTCCGCGACGCGTTGTTCGAGCACGGCGTTGGCGGCCTCGATCCGGCGCTCGTAGCGACGGGTGAGCGAATGGGCGACGCCGGCGCCGACGGCCGCCATCCCGAGGACGAGTGGCGCCGCCAGCGCGCCCAAGCGCCAGGCGAACGCCCGGAAATGTTGCGCGGTGGCCGCCATGTCTTCGTGCACCGCCACCAGCCAGGAGGTGCCCGGGACCGGCTCGAAATAGACCTGAACGGCATGCTGGCCGTCGGGGCCCGGGATGGAGTATTGGCCGCAGCACGTCTGGCCCGCCGCGGCCACGCGCCCGACCGGAGTGAGCCGCCCCGTGCCGTCGAGGCGGACTTCCTGCGCGGCCGTCGAGGTGCCGACCAGCGCGGGGTTCGGGTGGGTGAGGAGCCGGCCCTGCGCGTCGAGCAGCGAGATATATCGCGTGCTCTCGGTCATGCCCTGCATGGTGAGTTGCAGGCGGGCGACGACCTGCGCCGGCGTCGCGCCCCCCTGCAGTTCGTCCGCGAGGAGCCGGCTCGTCGCCTTGGCCTGCCAGCGAGCGGCGTCGAGCCGCTCGTCCATCAGTTCGTCTTTGAATTGCTCAAACAAAAACCAGCCGCCGGCGGCGCTGACGACCAACACGCTGGCGGCGACGAGCAGGAAAATTTTTGAGCCGGGACGACTCAGTCGCCAGGGAGTAAGCGTGGCCGAGAGCGGATACATGACGTATTCTTACAGATGGTCACGCTAGACCTGCCAGGCCGGCGGCTTGTTCCACGGGGGCGCGGGCTTGACGCTTGCCGGGGCGGGCGGCGCGGTGTTGCCTGCCGGCACGGATGACGGCGCCGGATTTCACCAATCTTTATCTCGTCGGTTTCATGGGCACGGGCAAAACCACCGTGGGCCGGCAGGCCGCGGGCGAACTCGGCGCGCGGTTCCTCGACAGCGACCACGAGATCGAACGCGCCACGGGACGGACGGTCGCGCAGATTTTCGCCGAGGACGGGGAGCCGGCGTTTCGGGCGCTGGAGCGGAAGTTCATCGTGGAAGAGCATCCGGCCAGCGGCTGCGTCGTCGCGTGCGGGGGCGGCCTGATCGTGCCGGACGGGAGACTGGAGCTGTTGCTCGCGCGCGGCGTGGTGGTGTGTCTGCACGCGTCGCTGCCGACGATTCTGCGGCGCACGGCGCGCTCGGCCCACCGGCCGTTGCTGCAGGTGGAGGATCGCGAGGCGCGCCTCCGCGAACTCTACGCGAAGCGCGAGGCCGTCTACCGCCGCGTCGGGCTGACCGTGCTGACCGACGGCCGTCCCCGGCGCGAGGTGGTGGCGCAGGTGCGGCGGCTCTACCAGCGGGAAGTCGAGGCGCTGGCGGGAAAATCCTGACGCATGGAGCCGGTGCTGCCCGCAATCCTGGCCGGGGAAGCGCGCGAGCGGCTGCGCGCGCGGCTGCGCTCGGCCGGGTTCGACGAGGTGCGGTTCGCGCGAGTCGGGGCGGAACGGCCGGCCGGTTTGCGCGAGTGGCTGGCGGCCGGCAATCATGCCGACATGGCGTGGTTGGAACGGACCGCCGGCAAGCGGATGAACGCCGACCTCGTGCTGCCCGGCGCGCGCAGCGTGATCATCCTCGGAGTGAATTACGCCAACGGGGACGAGTCCGCCGCGGCCCCGGCCGGCGAACCCCGGCCGCCCGTCTGGGCGCGCTATGCGTTGCACGACGATTACCATGACACGATCAAGCCGGGGCTCGTCGCCGCGGGCCGGATGCTGGAGGACGCGTGCGGGCTCGGGGCGCGCGACTACCGCTACTACGTCGATACCGGGCCGGTGCTCGAGCGCGGTTGGGCGGCGCGCAGCGGGCTCGGTTTCCTCGGCAAGAACGGCATGTTGATCTCGAAGCGGCACGGGAACTGGCTGTTTCTCGCGACGATCCTGGTGCGCGCGGAGATCGAGCCCGACGCGCCGTTGCGCAAAAAGGAACTGCCGGCCGACGGCGCCGAGCCGGCGGGGCTGCTCTGCGGCAAATGCACGCGGTGCCTCGACGCTTGTCCGACGGCGGCGATCACGGCGCCGGGCGTCGTCGACGCGCGGCGGTGCATCTCGTATCAGACGATTGAGAACAAGGGCGTCATCCCGCGGGGGCTGCGTGCCGGCATCGGCCGGCGCATCTACGGGTGCGACGTGTGCCTGGAGGTTTGCCCGTGGAACCGCTTCGCGCAGGCGGGGCACAAACTGCTGCTGGCGGCGCGCGGGGAGATCGGAGATCTGTCGCTGCGCGAGATTCTCGAGCTGACGCCGGCGCGTTTCGCCGCGGTGTTTCGGCGGACGGCGATCAAGCGCCTGAAGCTCGCCGGACTGTTGCGCAACGCCTGCGTCGTCGCCGGCAATTCGGGCGAGGCGGTGCTGCTGCCGCCGCTCGCGCGGCTGGCCGCGCACGAGTCGCCGCTCGTGCGGGCGCACGCGGTGTGGGCGGTGCGGCGGCTCGCGGGGGAGGGCGCGGCGGCGTGGCTCGGCGCCGCGCGGGCGCGCGAAACGGAGGCGAGCGTGCTGGTCGAATACGGCGACGGAGCGTAGGGGCGCGCCCGTCGGTCCGCCTTCATTCGCGGTGGGTCCGATTCCCCGAAGCCAGCTCCGGCTTGGTCGGGATCGGAAAGTTCCGGGGAGCGCCCGCGTCCCGCGGGCTATCCTCGGCGTCTCGCCGAGGATGTTCGGAGGTGCCGGCGAGACGCCGGCACCAGCACGCGAGACGCGTGCGCTCCCCGAGCCAAGATGAATTCGCGATTTGCATGGGGTTTGATGAACGCCCCGGGGCTTGCCCCGCGGTTCTTCATGGCCACTCCCTCCGAAAATGCGGGTCTAGCTTTTCGCGGCGAAGAGTTCGCGCATCTTCGCGGTGAAGACGGCGGGCGGGCGGGCGGGTTCGCCGGTGTGCCTGATGAACCCGTGCAGCGTGTGCGCGGTGACGAGCAGCTCCTCGCCGCGGCGCACTTCGTAGTCGAGGCGGATGCGGAGGAGCGGGCGCTCGGCGAGGCGGGTGACCACCGTGACGGTGTCGTCGTAGCGGGCGGGTTTGTGGTATTTCATCCCGACTTCGATGACGGGCAGATAGAATCCCTGTGCCTCGATCTCGCGGTAGGGGAGGCCGCACTCCTTGAGCAGCGTGGTGCGGCCGACCTCGAGCCACGGGAGGTAGTTGCCGTGATAGACGACGCCCATCATGTCGGTCTCGGCGTAGCGGACATTGATCGTGACGCGTGATTCAAGCATGGAGAGGAGGGTTCAGGCGGTGGCGGGCGGGGTGGGTGGTCCGAACAAAGTCCGGGCGGCGTCGAGCCAGGTGTGACCGAGCGCACGGGCGCGACCGTGATGGCCGAGGCGGCGGCGCAGCGCGGCGTCGCCGATGAGACGCGCGAACGCGGCGGTCAGGCCGGGCAGGTCGTCGGGCGGGACGAGCAGGCCGTTTTCTTCGTGGGCGACGGCTTCGGGCACGCCGCCGATGGCGTGGGCGATCACCGGCAGGTGATGCGCGCCGGCCTCGAGATAGACGAGGCCGAAGCCCTCGACGCTGAGTTTGTGCGGCATGCTCGTCATCGCGAAGATGTCGGCCTGGGCGTAGAAGCTGCCGAGTTGGTCGTCGGCGACGTGCTCGCGGAATTTCACGGGAAAGCCGGCGGCGCGCGCGGCGGCCTCGAGGGCGCGGTGATAGTTCTCTTTGCTGTGTCCGCCGACGATCCAGTATTCGATCTGGCGGCGCTGGGCCGCGGGCAGCGCCGTCAGCGCCTGCAGGCAGCGCAACTGGCCCTTGCGGGGGTGCAGCCGCGCGACGGTGAGGATGACGATTTTGCCGGTGGAACTCGCGGTGCGGACCGGCGAGCCGGCGGCGAAATCGGGGCGGAGCGCCCCGGGGGTGACGACCACCTTGGAGGAGTGGGCGGGGAATCTGTCGGCCATCAGCTCCCGGGCGAAACGACTGACGACGCTGATGCGGTCGGCGCGGGCGAACATGCGGTTGGTGCTCCACCGCGTGAGCGGGCGCGACGCCAGGCGCAGAATTTCCGAGCCGTGCAGGGTCAGCACGAGGCGGGCCGGTTGCAGGAGTTTGAAATACTGGAGGAACAGCATCGACAGCAGCGGGCCGGGCTCGGGGATGTAGAGCGTGGCGTGGCGGAGCCGGGCGCGGTGGGCCAGGAGCTCGCGGGCCATCCGCCATTGGCTGAGCAGCCCGTGATCGCCCGACATGGGCAGACGCTTCACGGCGAACGGCCACGCGGGCTCGTCGGCCCCGGCCGCCGCCCGGCCCGGCGCCCAGACTTCCACCCCATGACCCAGTCGGCTGGCGGCCCGGGCCATCTCCGCGGCGAACACCGCGATGCCTCCGCGATGCGGGAAGAACTCGTGAGTCACCAGAACAAGATTGGACGGAGAGGTAAACTGCATCGCCGAGGTTCCTTTAGGTGGTTTTCGGCGCCCAGTGCCAAGAGAAATATTCCGCCGGCGTTTTCTCCGTGCCACCCGTTCGTTTGCGAGGGCTTTCCTCGGGCGGTAGGTGAACACGGCTCCTCCCCGGGGAATTTTGGGGTTTACATATTGGAGCCCCTTAACTTACTAGGTCCGAAATGGCACAGGCAGCAAACAGCCCATCGGGCTTCCAACTCAAACCGTTCACGCCCGAGGAAGATGCAAATCTTCGGGAAGCTTTGAAGCGTTGTTCGGCAGCGACTTATGAGTCGGCCGCGCAGTTCCGAAAAACGGGCAACACCGAGCATCTCCCGGCCATCGTGCTCGGGGTCATCGAACGCTACGTCGAGCCCGATCTGCGTGCCAAACTGAAGGACGCCGACGACGACCTGCGCATCATTGAAGATCTCGGCATCGATTCGCTGACGATGATGGAAATCGTCATCCTCGTGGAAGATGTTTTGCAGATGACGATCAACAACGAGGAACTGCGGCACCTCCGCACCGTCGGCGACGTGAAGACCTTCCTCGATTGCAAAGTCCGCGGGCTGCCCCTGCCGCAGCCGACCAAGTTTCTCCCGATCGAGCAGATCGCGTCGATCATGCCGATCCAGGCGCCGTTTCTTTTTCTCGGCGAAGCCTCGGTCAACGCCCATGGCGCCAACGCCAAATACAAAATCAGCGGCCAGGAATTTTTTCTGCAGGGCCATTTCAAGGGCAACCCCGTGCTGCCCGCCTCGATCATGCTCGAAGCGCTCGGCCAGTTGGCGGTGCTGTTCCTCCTCGAGGGCCAGGTCGGCGAAGCCGGCAAGTCCGTCGACCCCAAGATGATTTTCTTCACCTCCTGCGAAGGCGTGCGCTGCCACCGCGTGTGCCGCCCGGGAGACGTGCTCAGCCTTTCCATCAAGCCGAAGCGGCTGAAGCTGCCGCTCGCGACCTTCGAGGGCCAGATCCGCGTCGGTCAGGAAAAGGCGGCCATCGCCGAGGAAATCACGCTCACGTTCGCCTATGCCGAGGAGATCGTGCCGCCGGTCGTGGCGGTCGCTCCGACCGTCGCGGTGTCCGCGCCGGCCGAGCAGCAGGCCGTCGTCAACGCCTGAGTTGGCGGGCGGGGCGTCTCGTCGCCGGGGCTGTTGACCGGGCGGGCAAAACCCCTTTCATTCGCCGCAGGCTGCCGGCTCGAAATGGGCCGGCGGTTGTCATTTATTCTCCATGCGGAAAGTTTACATCACCGGAGTCGGATTCATCACGAGCATTGGCAACGACGCCGCCCGCGTCTCCGAAAGCCTGCGCGAAATGCGCCACGGCATGGTGCTCTACCCGCCGTTCCAGAAAGCCGACGTGCCCGTCAAAGTCGCCGCCCCGATCCGCGATTTCCAGACCGACACGACCGAGGCCGAGGACTGGGTTTTTCCCGCCCGCTACAGCCTGCGGCGGGAATTGCTCCGCGGCATGGCGCCGCACGGCGTTTACGCCTATTGCGCGATGCAGCAGGCCGTCGAGGACGCGAAGCTGACCGACGCCGACTGTTCCAACCCCGACACCGGCCTCTACGCCGCCTCCGGCGGCTCGCCGTTTCTGCTCGGCTACTATCTGGAAAAAATGCGCCGGCACGGCGTCATGCGCTGCCAGCCCCTCGGGGTCGTCGCGTCGATTTCCGGCACGGTCAACTTCAACCTCGTCTCGCATTTCAAGATCAAGGGCGCGTCCACCGGCTTCTCCTCCGCCTGCGCCTCGTCCGCCCATGCGCTCGGTTTTGCCTGCGACGAGATCATGCTCGGCCGCCAGCAGCGCATGTTCGTCGTCGGCGCCGAGGACGGCAACACCGAGAGCATCCTGCCGTTCGCCGGGATGCGCGCGCTCTCCGTGCAGACCGATCCGTCCATCGCCTCGCGCCCCTTCGATCTCGCGCGCGACGGCTTCGTCGGCACCGGCGGCGCGACGGTGCTCGTGCTGGAGAGCGAGGCCGAGGTCGAGCGCCGCGGCGCCAAGATTTACTGCGAAGTCGCCGGCTGGGGCCAGGCCTCCGACGGCCACAACGTCGCCATCTCCCATCCCGAGGGCACCGGCCTCCGGGTGGCGATCACCAACGCCCTCAAGGCCACCGACCTCCCGCCCGAAGCCGTCGACTACGTGAACGCCCACGCGACCTCCACGCCCATCGGCGACCTCTCGGAGATCCGCGCGCTCAAAACCATCTTCGGCAACTCGCCCACGCGTCCCGCCGTCAGCAGCACCAAGGCCCTCACCGGCCACGGCCTCTCGCTCGCCGGCGCGATGGAGGCCGGCTTCTGCGCCCTCGCGATGCGCGAAGGCTTCATGCCCGGCTCGGCCCACATCACCAGACTCGACCCCGCCTGCACCGGCCTCAACATCATCCGCGCCACGCTGCCGCACCGGCCGGGCATCGTGCTCAGCAACAGCAGCGGCTTCGGCGGCGCCAACGTCGCCGTGATTTTCCGCAACGCCCTCTGACCGCCGCCCGCCCGCCCCGATGAGCTCCGCGCCGCTTTCCGCCCGTTACCGCACGGCCTTCGTCACCGGCGCCAGTGCGGGCCTCGGGCACGCCTTCGCCGAAATGCTCCTCGACGAGGGCGTCGAAGTCTGGGGCACCGCCCGCGACACCGCCCGGCTGCCGCCCCGCAAAAATTTCCACGCGGTCGCCCTCGAACTCGGCGACGGGGCCGCCGCCGAGAAAAGTTTCCTCACCGCCGATGCCGCCGCGGGAGGCTTCGACCTCGTCATCAACAACGCCGGCTTCGGCGCGTTCGGCGCGTTTGCGCACACCGACTTCGCCGTCTGGCAGTCGCAGTTGGAGATGATGCTCGTGAACACCGCGCGCCTCAGCCACGCCGCGCTCCGCGGCCTGCTCGCCCGCCGGCGCGGGGCGCTCGTCAACATCTCGTCCCTCGCCGCCGAGTTCGCGCTGCCCTACCAGTCCGCCTACAACATGGCCAAGGCCGGGCTCTCCGCCCTCAACGAAAGCCTGATGTATGAGACGCGCGGCACCGGCGTCGCGATCATCGACTTTCGCCCGGGCGACTACCGCACGGACTTCGAGGGCTCCGTGCGCCGCCCGCCCGGCGCGCCGGGCCCCGGGCAGGAACGCGCCTGGGCCGCCTTCGAACGCCTGATGGCCGGCGGACCGCCGCCCGCGCACGCCGCCGCGGCGCTTCGCCGCGCGTTGCGACGCGGCCGCAGCGGCACCGTGCGCACGGGCCGCTTTTTCCAGGCGGTCCTCGCTCCCTTCCTCGCGCGCTTCGGTTCGCTCGCGCTGAAGCGCCGCATTCAGGAAAGCTATTTCGACCTCTGACATGGCGCGCCTCCGCATCCTCGTTCTCACCTCCAGCACCGGCGCCGGCCACGACACCCGGGCGCAGGCGTTCGCCGAGTGGTGCTACGAACTCTACCGGCACGACGTCGACGTGCGCATCGAGCAGATGCTCGAGAAATCCTCCGGCTTCTTCAGCGCCGGCGTGAATTTCTACAACTGGATCCAGCAGAAATCACCGTGGCTCCACAAAGGATTCTATCTCTTCGTCGAGCTGCTCAGTCTGCTCAACCGCCGCTCCGTCAGCTTCGGCCGCGCCTACTACGAGAAGGTGCTCCGCGACTACCGGCCGCACCTCATCTTCAGCGTCCACGATTGCCTCAACCGCGGCTATTTCCAGTTGGCGCGCAAGATTCTCGGCCCCGACCGCGTGCGCTGCGCCACCTACTGCGGCGAATTTTCCGGCGGCTTCGGCTACAGCATCAACTGGGTCGAGCCCAGCGCCGACCTCTACGTTTCCCGCACCGCCACCGCCAACGACTTCGCCATCAAGCTCGGCATGCCCGCCGCGCGCACCCGTGTGCGCGGCTACCTCATGCAGCCCCGCGCCTATGTCGAGGTGCTCCCCACGGCCGACGCGCGCGCCGATTTTCTCGAGAACGAACTCGAGCTGCGCTCCGACCGGTTCACCCTCTTCCTCGCCACCGGCGGCAACGGCGCCAACAACCACCTCGAGCTCCTCCCCCAGCTCCTCCCGCACGCCGACCGGCTCCAGGTCGTCCTCGTCTGCGGCAAGAACCGCGAGACCTACAACGAACTCGTGCACTGGCGCGCCGAGCACCCGGAACTCGCGTGCTATGTCGACGGCTTCTCCGAGAAAGTGCATCTCCTCCTGCAGGTCAGCGACGCCGTCGTCACCCGCGGCGGCACCACCACTTGCGCCAAGGCCCTGCATTTCCGCTGCCCGATCGTCTGCAACGCCATCGGCGGCGTCATGCCGCAGGAATCGCTCACGGTGAAATTTTTCCAGCGCGGCTGTGCCGCTCCGCTCATCGGCTCCGCCGCCGGTTTCGGCGCGCTCATCGACACGTGGATGGCCGACCGCGCCGCCTACGAAAAACTCCGCGCCGATTTTCTCAGCCTCCGCTACGAGGAAGACCCGACGATTGTCATCCGGGAACTCGTCGGCCTCGCCGAGGAAGCCGCCGCGAACGATCCCGATCCGAAGACACGCGCCAAGGTCGGCTTGTCCGCGCGCCCGTTCCCGCCGAAGCCGCGCAAGCACTGAGTTGGGGACTTCGTGTAGGGCCGGCGCTTGCCGCCGTGCCGCGCACAGCTTGAGGTGGAGCCGGGGCGCCCTCGTCCCGGTGCGTAGACAAAAATGCGGTGGCTCTTCCGGCCCGCAATGCGCGTCTCCCTAAAACAGTGCGCGACGAAACTTTCGTCGCCGGCTCTGCTTGGCGTTTTCCGCCCTGGACCCGTTGTCCGCCGTGGGTTTGTTGCCCCGGAGCTCGCATCGGCTTGAGCAGATAGCTGTGGGAGCGTGCTTGCACGCGACGTTTGGCGGACGGGGCGCGACCAAGGTCGCTCCCACAAGACCGGAGACAGACGGTCTTGACCAAACGCCTCGGGTTCCGCCGCCTTCGGGCATTTCCGGCTTCCCTGATTTCGACATTCGCGTTTGGGTAGCCGGCGCGCCCACCTTGTCCGCCCCGCCCACCATCGCCCTGCTGTTCACGACGTTTCCCAAGTCGACGGAGACGTTTCTCCAGCGCGAGGTCGCCGCCTTGCAGGCGCGCGGCGTGAACCTGCGGCTGTATTCACTCTGGGGCGGCGGCGGAAATTTCCGCGGACTCCCCGTGCGTCCGTTTCCGAAATGGCGGCTGATCCCGCTTTTCCTCTTCGTCATTCCGTGGAATTTTGTCCGCCGCCCGCTTCTCATCGGCGAATTGTGCAAGGGCGTCTTCACGCGGCGCGCGCCGTCATGGCTGAATTTTTGGGAGAACATGCTCGGGGCCGGATTCGCCGGCAGCTACTACCGCGAGTTCCGGCGGCATCCACCGACGCTCGTGCATGGGGCCTGGGCCGGCGCGCCCGCGACCGCCGGCTGGCTGCTCTGGCGCATTCTCGGTTTGCCTTACAGCACGGGCGCGCACGCCTACGATCTCTACGAGCACGGCGGCGACTGGTGGCTGATGGAAAAACTCGCGCACGCGCGCTTCGTGCACACGTCGACCGAGATGGGCCGGCAGCTCATGGTCGCGCGCGGCGCCGATCCGGAGAAAATCTTCTGCATCCGCCGCGGCCTCGACTCGTTTCCCGCGTGCAAGCCGCTGCGCCCGCACCGCGCGAAGCTCCGCCTCGTCTGCATCGCACGGCTCGTGGCAAAGAAGGGCCTCGATCATCAGCTGAAAATCTATGCGGCCCTGCGGGCGGCGGGCGTGGCGTTCGAGGCGCACCCCGTCGGCGACGGTCCGCTGCGCGCGCACCTCGAAGGCGCGGCGCTCGCGCTCGGCGTCACGCACGAGGTGAAATTCCTCGGCCACCTGGCGCAGCCGGAAGTCTGGCGCCAGCTCGAGTGGGCCGACGTGTTGCTGCACACGGGCGTCGTGGCCGCCAGCGGCGACCGCGACGGTTTGCCCAACGTGATTCCCGAGGCGATGGCCGCCGGCGTGCTCGTCGTGACGACGCCGACCTCGGCGACGACCGAAGCCGTCGCGCATGAGCGCACCGGGCTCGTCGCCGGAGTCAACACGCCGGACGAGTGGGTCGCGGCGCTGCGCCGGCTCGCGGCCGACGACGAACTCGCGGCACGGCTGCGCACCGCCGCCCGGCGGTGGGTCGAGGAAAATTACGACGCGCACAAGAACACCGCGCGGCTGCACGAGTGTTTCATGAAGGTGATCGCACCATGATTTACTACGACGTCACGAAGATGGGCAAAGCCAGGCAGCGCTCGGGGCTGACGCGCGTCAGCTCGCGCATCGGCGAAGAGCTGGGTTCGTTGCTGACGCATGTTTGCTGGGACGCGAAGACCGGCGGTTTTACGACCGAGAAGGGCGGAGCGCCGGTGAAGTTTCAACCGCACGACTGGCTGCTGACCGTGGAGTTGTTCAGCGAAGCGGAGCGGCCGGGTTTCTGGAAATTTCTCCGCCAGCCGCCGTGCCGGCTCGCGGCGATCTTTCCCGATGCGATCCCGCTCCAGTTGCCGCATCTCACCTGGCCGCACAGCGTGCAGCGCCATCCGGAATATATGAAAATGCTCGCGTCGTTCGACCGCGTGTGGGGCATCTCGGAGACGGTGCGGCGCGACCTCACGGAGTTCTGGCGTTGGCAGGGCGTGGCCGTGCGCGCGGCGACCGAGGTGATCGAACTGGGCGCCGATTTCGACGGCAGCAACCGGGTGCATCGCGATCCGATCCTCGGTCGCGCCCGACCGGCGTTCCTCGCCGTCGGCATCGTCGAGCCGCGCAAGAACCAGGAATTCCTCCTCGATGTCTGCGAGGCGCTGTGGGCGGAGGGCGCGAAGTTCAAACTCGATATCGTCGGCCGCGTGAACCCCCATTTCGGACGCCCCACGGTGCGGCGGATGCACGCGCTCGCGAAACGGAATCTGGAGTTCGCCTACCACGAAGCCGCGGGCGACCGCGCGCTGCTGAAGCTCTACTCGGAGGCGCGCGCCGTGCTGTGTCCGACGCTGGCCGAGGGCTGCGGGCTCCCGCTGCTCGAGGCGCTGTGGCGCGGCGTGCCGGCGGTGGCGAGCGACTTGCCCGTGCTGCGCGAGAACGCGGAGGGCGGCGGCTGCCTGCTGGCAACGGTCAACGACGCGGCCGACTGGCGCGCAAAACTGCTGGCCGTGCTGACCGATCGCGACCTCGTGCTGCGCCTGCAGCGCGAGGCGATGGCGCGTCCGCTGCCGAAGTGGGCGGGCACCGCCCGGACGCTGCGCGCCGCGCTGGCGTGAGTCTTATTGGTAGGGCGAACCCGCTGGGTGAGCCGCGGCTCGGCGGGGACGCCTCGCCTACCTCAAGGCATTGCCCAAGGGAAACTCAAGTCCTCAGAGCTGCTTCACCGCGTAGGACATCGCGGCGTGGATCTTCTCGAGATCCTCCTCGCTGTGCTGCGCCGACATGGCGGTGCGGATGAGGTCCTTGCCCGGCGGCACGGCCGGCGCGATCGACATGACGGTGAAAACGTTTTTCTCCAGCAGCGCCTGCCAGAAACGATAGACGAGCTCCTTCGAGCCGAGGACGACCGGCACCGCCGGGGTCTCGCTCTCCCACGTGTCGAGGCCGAGGCCCTTGAGCATCTCGCGGTAGCGCCGGGTGTTTTTCCAGAGCCGCTCGAGGTGCTGCGGCTCGCTCTGCATGGCGTCGAGCGCGGCGGATGCGGTGGCGGCCTGACTCGGGCTGACCGCGGCGCTGAAAATCGTCTGCTTGGAATTCGTGCGCAGGTATTCGATGAGGTCGCGCGAGCCGGCGACGAACCCGCCCGTGCTGGCGAGAGTTTTCGAGAGGCTGCCGCAGATGAGGTCGACCTTGTCGTTCATCTTGAAGTGATCGACGGTGCCGCGGCCCTGCCGGCCGAGCACGCCGAAGCCGTGCGCGTCGTCGAGCACGGTGAAGCAGCCGGCCTCTTCGCCGATCTGCGCGATTTCGGGCAGGCGGCAGATGTGGCCTTCCATCGAATAGACGCCCTCGACGAGGAGCATCTTCGCCTGCTGGTGCCCGAAGCCCTTCAGCACCTGGCGCAGGTCCTCGGGATTGTTGTGGCTGAAGCGCTCGACCGTCGCCATCGAGAGGCGGATGCCGTCCCAGAGGCAGGAGTGGATGTTCTTGTCGGCGAGGATCACGTCGCCCTTCTGGGCGAACGTCGCGACGGCGGAGCAGCAGGAAATGTAGCCGGCGACGCTGATGTGGCACGCCTCGCGGCCGAGGAACGCCGCGAGTTTTTCCTCGATGGCGAGGTGGTAAACGCGCGAGCCGTTGGAGGGGCGGGCGCCCGTCGTGCTCGTGCCC
This sequence comes from Opitutia bacterium, assembly GCA_016199925.1. Taxonomy (GTDB): domain Bacteria; phylum Verrucomicrobiota; class Verrucomicrobiia; order Opitutales; family Opitutaceae; genus JACQFT01. The sequence goes on from JACQFT010000215.1 coordinate 25,966, forward strand.
CAGGTCTTGGCGGCGACCCCGCAGGCTTCGATGACTTTCGGATGGAACGAGAGCCCGAGGTAGTCGTTGCTCGAGAGCATGACCATGTCGCGTCCCTGGAGCCGGATCTTGGTGCCCTGTTGCGCTTCGATGGCGTGGTAGTAGGGCTTGTATTTGAGGCGCATCTTCGTCGCGTAGTCGTCCTGTGCGCGTTCGATGATCGCTTTTTTGGTCTTGGTAAAGAGGGACAGGGCCATGGAAATTTTGCTGGGCGAATAGACGGAAGAACGCAGGGCATAGCAACCGCAAAGCCCGCCGCACTCAGCTGCGGCGCGGCAGCTTGCTCATCCACCCGGTCAGATCGGCGGCGTAGTCGCGCCAGGTGCGGAACGGTCGGGCGCGCGCCGCCGCCGCGAGCGCGGCCAACTCGGCGGGGTTCTCCAGCAGCCGCCGGATCGCCGCGGCGAGACTGGGCGCGTCGACGCGGTCGAGCGCGACGCAGCCGCCAAGGCTGCCGCACTTGTCGCCGCCGCCGCGGGCCGCCTCGCCGAGCGCGCCGTGCGCCGAGCAGACGCAGGGTTTGCCGTAGCCGAGACTCTCGAAGACGGGTAGCCCGAAACCCTCGGTCAGCGACGGATAAACGGTGAACGCGCACCGGCCGTAGGCGGCGTGGAGCTCGGCCTCGGGCACCGAGCCGACGTAGAACAGCGGAAGCCCGGCGCGCCGGAGTGCGGCGATTTTGGCCAAGGCCGGCGCGGCAGTGTCGGCGCGCGCGAGTCCGATGAGTTCCAGCTCAAAGGCGAGCCCCTCCGCCCAAAGTTTTTCGCACGCCTCGAGCAACGCGAGGTGGTTCTTGCGCCCCTCGACGGTGCTGACACAGAGCAGCCGCGGCGGCCGCAGCCCGGGGGAAGTGTCGCTTATTATATGACACTTGGCCAAACCGAGCGGGAGCGCGCGCACGACGGGCGGGGCGGCGACCCCGAGCCAGCGCCAGTAGGCGCGGAGGATTTCGGCGGAGGTCTCGGAGATCGCGGCAACGCCGTCGAACGCGAGCAGTTCGCGCAAGTAGGCGGGGAAGCGCGCGACGGTGGCGGGCGGCGTGAGCTCCGGGTATTGGAGCGCGATGGCATCGCAGAAAATCGCGACGCGCGGACCGCGCACGCGGGCGAAAATCGCGGGCAGATTCGCGGCGACTTTGGGGGAGAAGATTTCCGGGCAGACGAAGCCGGTCGCCGCGGGCAGGGCCGGGACGAAGCCGAGCAGCCGCCGGGTGTGCGAGGCGAGGCGTTGGCGCAGCGACCACTTGGAGCCGCGCGATTTCGTCGCGGGTTGGTCGGGACGCAGATGGTCGAGTTCGCCAGCGTTGAGTGTCCGCCACGCGCGGAGGCCGGGATCGTAGCAGACGCCGGCGGTGGGCTGAGTGAGCGCCAGCTCGGCGAACAGCGAACGCGTCACGCGCTGGATGCCGGTCTGCGCGCGGGTGTGGCTGGTGTGGCTGGCGTCGAGGAGGAGCACGGAGACGCTCAGGGCTCGGCCTGATCGAAAGTCATCTGGTGAACCGCCCACCCGAGCAGGCGCGGGTCGGTCGAGAGGGCGAGGTGCAAAGGGGATTCGGCCTTCGGGAAGGAGAGCACCACCGTGATGACCGGCCGCAGGTTCCAGACTTCGGCGGGGATGCGGGCCGTGAGGGTCTGGAGACGGTCAAGGTCGAACGCCGCGATTTTGCGGCCGTTGACGGTGAGCGCCATCGGCTGACTGCGGATGCGGCCGGTCGCGACGAACGGTTCGGCTTTGAGGGAGAAAAGAATATCGCGGGCCGTGCGGGGAGCGCTGAATTGCAAGGCCGCGTCGGGCAGGTTCGTCCACGAAAAATCGCCGTCGGGGGTATTGAAACCGAAGAGGGAGAAATCCTCGAGATTGCCTCCGCGGCTGCAGTCGATGACGAAATGGGCGGGATTCAGAGGGACGGGGTCGAAATACACGTTGAAGTCTTTGGCCAACGCGACGGAGCGCCCGGGAAGCTGGCGGTGGGAGAAGCGCCAGACGGACATGCCTTGGAGGCCGAAGTCGGGCGGGGCCGGTCGAAACGTGCGGTAGCGGCCAAACATGAAGCTCCAGTTGCCGTCAACGCGGTAGCTCCCGCCCGCGCGTTTCAAGGCCAGGGCCGTCCGGGCGACATCGCCCCAATCGTCGTGGCTGAACACGAGGTATTTTGTCGCGTTTGGCTGCGGGTCGGCCCGAAGCGCGGCCTGGGTGGCCTCGACCCAGGAGGAGTCGGCGCTGACGGCGGAATCGGGAGTGCGGTTGCCGTGCCAGAGGGCGGCCGCCCCTCCGGCGCAAAGGATGGCGCCGATCGGCAGCACCCCGCGCTCGGGGAGCAGCCGGGCGACGGCCGCAGCGACGAGCATCAACAGGGCGAAGACCAGCGCGTAGTAGAAATGTCCGTTGAACTCGAACATGGGCCCGGTCTGGATGACGCCCCACGGGATCGTGATGGCGAGGCCGACGGCGGTGAGAGTCGCCAGGGCGAAGAGGAAGCGGCACTCCGGCCGGGAGCGCTCCTCCGATCTCAACCGGATCAGGGTGAAGACGACCAGCGCCACCGCCGCCAGCCAAGCCGGATACCAGGCGGCGCGAGTCCAGATGAAACCCGGGTGGCCCGGACCCAATGCGGGCAGGAATTGGTCCTGATGATGGAAATACGCGAAGAAACTGAGCAGGTAGGCCAGCGACTGCGTCAACGATTTGGGCGGTTCGTTCCCGGCGTGGAGGAACCGCACGATGGAGACGAGATTGCTGGCGGCGCCCGACGCGAGGTCGATCCCCAAAGGCAGCACGAAAAGGACGAGGCAAAGCCCGGCGAGCAAATGGGCCGCGCGATGCTGCCGGACCAGTTCCCGCACGGTTTGCCCGGGCAGACGCGACCGCGCCAGGAACAGGCCGTAGGCCAGCGGGAAAAGGAGCAGCACAAACAAAGCCTGGGCGACGTGGCCATGCACAAGGAAACAGGCGCTGAGCACGGTCAGCGGCAGGTGCCGCGCCCGCCCGGCCGCCGTCGAGGCGCCGGCCACGAGAAAACACAGGAACGGCATCACGAGGACGTGGGGCGGCCAGATGCTGATGAAGGCGTTGCCGGCCAGTCCGAAGTGGGCGCCGCCGAGCAGCAGGACGAGCGGCAGGAACCAGCGGTAGCGGATCCATCCGCCGGCGACGACGATCGCCGCGGTGAAAAAAAACGCCTGCAGGAGGACGCCGGTGAGCGCGTGCGCGTTGTGCGGCGAAGGCACGATCTGCAGCCAGTCGAGAAAGAAAAACTCACCGAGGGCGTAGGCGTAGAAAAAAGCCGGACCCGGGTGGTTGAAATGGAACCGGGAGTAGTTGCCGTAAACTTCGTTGAAGTGCCGGGCGCGGTCGATCTGGAGGGCGTTGACGGCAAAGTCGCCGTTCTCGTGCCACGGCGTGTCGAAGAGAAAGGCGTGGTTGGCCGCCAGCATGAGTGCAAGGACTCCGAGGAAGATCAGCTTGGCGGGATGGGCAAGGAGGCCTTTCACAAATTTTCGGCTACTAGAATTTGCGCGGACCGGTTAGGCGAGAAAATTTGCCGCCGCGGCCGGGCTTGCGCGCGGAGACCGTCACCGTGCGCTCAGCTCCAATACCGGCAGACCGTTCCAGATAAAATCGAAGCGGGCGATTTCGCGGGCCTGAAAGCGCCGCTCGATTTCCAGGATCACCGGATGCGTCGCGTTCCATGGCTCGGGTATCAGATAGACCCGGCGCCCTTGCGCCAGGGCCTGGCCGATGAGATCGGGTGCCGTCGCCTCGATGGGCACGAACGGAATCTGGCCCGAATAGAGCCGGAACGTGCTGGTGAGTTCGACGCTGCCGACCAGACTGCCAGGCGGGGCTATCAAGCCCACGCGGCGGACGACTTCGTAGTAAATGGAACCGGTGTCGCGTTGCCAAAGGTCGTTTTGCGACCGGCCGTAGTGAACATAATACAGCGGCAGACTGAAGACCGCGATCCCCAGCGCCATCCGCGCGAGCCCGGCCCGGGCGCCCGGCCACCAGCGTTCAAACCACCGCCCGGCCGTCTCGAATCCTCCGGCGGCGAGGAGGAAAACCGCTCCGAGGCCCGGGAGGATGAACCGCGCCCACCACCACCGATCGATACCGCCGCCCGCCCAGAAGGAGTAGAAGACGACGAGGGTGCCCGGCCAGAGCGCGAGGAAGAGTTTTTCCCGGGTCCACGGAACCAGCCCGCAGACGGCGAGCGCCGCGATCAGCGGGCTGAGAATCGCCACGCCGGCCGTGAGGTAGAAGGCGAAGTGAGCGGGAAAAAACTCCGGCCGCAGATTTCCCCAAACGTCGCCGTAGCCCGTGCGCCACGGCGCGCCGTAGAGGTGCGAGTTATACCAGCCGTAGAGGGCGCACGGGGCCGCCAGGTGCAGGGCCAGGAGGAGGGTGCGGCGATCCGGCCGGAGCACGAGCGCGAACGGGGCGAAAAACAGAAGATTCGTCGGGCGCACCGCGATGCTCAGTCCGAAAATCCATGCGGCGGCCGCGACGTGGCCCCGCCGGTAGCTCAGCAACCCGCCCATCAGCGTGGTCGCGGCGACCAGGTCGCTCATCATCAGGGTGCTTCCATAGACCGTCAGCGGCATGAATGCCCAGGCGAGCGTGAACAACCAGGTGGTGCCTTCGCGGACCCGGTCGCGGAGCAAGGCGAAAAGCACCAGGCAGGAGACGACGCCGAGAAACGGGGTGACCCACATCGGGGCGCGCACCAACTGTCCGAGCGCGACCAAGAGAGGAAACCCGGGCGGATAGTTCGGCACCGCGTGCAGACCGCCGCCGGCGAGGGAGAACCCCAACGGGACGAGCGCCGCCCGCGCGGAGCCCGACCACTCGACGGGCAGAAACAGCCTGCCTTCGCTGAAAAGCTTGCCGAGTTGGTAGTAGCCATACGAATCCACTCCCCAGACGTAGCGTTGGCGAAACGAGCCGTAGATGAGAAACAGCGCCAGGCAGGCGGCGAGCACGAGATTCTCCCGCAACCGGCCGGTCGGCAGCATGGAGCGAATCAGGGAGCGGGCGGGCGCGGGTCCGGGCGGGTGGTTCATTCAGCGGTCGAGTGACAGTTCGAAAGGAGGGAGGGAAGCTCATGGGTCCGCGTGGATTTGGTCTCCGGCAGGGCCGACGATCCGGTGAGCTTGGCTGCACGGGTTTCTCCCGCACAACCCCAAAATCTCCAGTCGCCGGGGCGTCGCCGCGGATTTCCGGTGGCGCCGCCTGGCGAGCTGGCGCCGATCCGCGGCCGTTGGCGTTCAGTTTGCAGAATCTGCGCATCGACGCGCTGCGGTTGCAGCGCTGAGGCGTCATTCACTTCCTGTGCGCCCGATACCCCGGAGTTCGCGCCGGCTTGGTCGGACGGTGGGAGCGGGCTGGCACACGACGGTCGCGACCAAGGTCGCGCCCACAAATTCCGAGAACAGCCGGCTGGACCCAATGCCCCGGGGCTTGCCCGAGGGGCCCTATTTTTTTCGCGCGAGGTAACCCCAGCTTTCCAGCGCGCTGCCGGCGGCGTCGTAGCGATAGACGTTGAGGATCTCCGCGCCGCTCCGGCCGAGGAGCGCCTCGACTTCCGCCCGGGGTAGCGCGTGCATCTCCATCAGCGGCTCGGTGACGAACCAGATGCGCCAGAGCCGGCGCAGGCGCCGCCGCGCCCGCTTGTAGAACAACTCGGGCGACGACGTGAGGAGCGGGCCGATCGGTTTTTCCGCCGGGCGCTGGCTCGGCACCTGGAACAGGATCGCGCCGCCCGGCGCCGCCACGCGCACGAATTCCGCGATGTAGGCCTTCGCATATTCCGGCTCCATGTGCTGGAGCGTGATGAGGCTGTAAACGAAATCGAACTGGTTGTCCGCGAGCAGCCGCAGGTCGGGGTGGGGATTGTGGAGGTAGCGCACCCGGTCGCCGTGGCGGTTGTGCTCCCGGGCGCGCGCGAGCATTTTCTCGGAGAGGTCGATGCCGACCACGCGGGCGAAATGCGGCGCGAGGCCCTGGGTGAGCCGCCCGACGCCGCAGCCGAAGTCGAGGGCCGCGCCGCTCTCCAAGTCCGGGCAGAGGGCGCGCACGCCGGCCAGCTCGGCGTCCACCGTCGTGCGGCCGGTGGCGAAAAATTCGTCGATCGGCCAGCGGTTGCCCTTTTTGTCGGGCGTGGTCAGCACGGCCCAGAGGGCGTCGGTGTCGGCCAGGCGGTCCCAATGGCGGCGGGTTTGGTGCAGTTTCATGCTTACCAGCCGGCGATGGCTTCGAGGCGGCGCCGGTAGCGCGCGCCGATGACGGCGGGGGAAAAATTCGCCTCGACGGTCGCGCGCGCGGCGGCACCGAGCCGCGCGGCGAGCGCGCGGTCGGCGCAGAGGCGCTGCATCCATTCGGCCGCGTGGTCGAGGTCGGGCTCGGCCCACGTCTGGCCTTTCGCGTAGGGGCCGTGGTTGCGGTCGAGCGTGACGAGCCGGCAACGCACGGGGCAGCCGTTGCGCTCGTTGACGAACTCCGCCGTGGCGGACCAGTCGGTCGAGATGACGGGTTTGCCGAGATACATGCTCTCGGCGACGGCGAGGCCGAAGCCTTCGGCGCGGTGGAGCGACACGAAGCAGTCGCACGCCGCCTCGAGTTCGTAGATTTCGCGGCGCGGGAGCGTCGCCGTGATGAGCACGGTGCCGGGCAGCGCGGCGACGCTCGCCTGCAAGCGCGCGAAATCGGCCGGGTGGCCCGCGGTGTTGTGGACCTTGATGACGAGCGCGGCGTGCCGGCCGGCGAGGCCCGAGCGGCGGAACGCTTCGATCACGGCCGCGGGATTTTTCCGCTCGGAGTAGGAGTTCAGGTCGTAGAGGAAGAGGAAAAGAAACTTGTCCGCCGGCAGGCCGAATTTCGCGCGCAGGTCGCCGGTCGGGCGTGCGAAGGCGATGGCGTGCGGCATCGCGAGCACGGGCACGGGGATTTTTTGCGCGATGGCCTCGGCGGCGAAGCGGGAGGGCGCCCAGACTTCGTCGACGCAGTCGCTGAAGTGAATCCACGCGTCGGGGAAATCCGGCAGCTCCCACGCCCAGTAGCCGACGTTGTATTTGCCGCGCAGAAAAGCGGCGCCGTGATGGTGTTCGAGGTCGCGCGAGCCGGGCGCATCGACGTGAAACACGTTTACGGGATGGGGATTGTCCGCCTGTAGGCGCGCCGCGAACGAGTCGTCGGTCTGCGGATTCTTGCAGTGCAGCTTGAGGTCGATCAGCGCGACCGGCAGGCGGTCGGCGTCGGCCGCGCGGGCGGCGCAGCGCACGGACTCGCCGATGCCGAGGTCGGCGCGGAAGAAGCCGACGAGGTTGAGGCCGACCTGGAGGAGGCGGCGCGCGAAGGCGGCGTTCCACGGCGCGGCGCGGTTGGAGAAATCGAACAGCACTTCGCCGTCGGCTTCGATGCGGTGAATCCGCACGCGGCGGTTCTTCGCCTGCTGGCGCCACGGTTGCAGCGCGCGGAGGCCCGTCACGCGGCCGAGCCACGCGAGCCCGTTGCTCCACCGGGCGCCGCGGAGGTGCAAGGCGAGGCAGCGGGTGGTCGTCGCGGCCGTGGCGGGCACCGCCGTGTCGAAGCGGAACGGACCGACGGGCAGGGTCGGACGGTCGGCGACGCTGCGCCCGTCGAAGTCCACGCCGAGGCCGACCAGGCCGCGGGCGGCCGGAGCGGCCGGGTCTGCGGCGAGCACTTCGCCGATGACCGCGAGATGTTTCGCGCCGCCGAGCGGCGGCAGTTCGAGCCGGCCGGTCTCGCGGATCCAGTAGGAATCGGGCGCGACTTCGTCATGGAACAAACCGGTGAACTTGGGGCGGCGGCGGGGCGGCATGCGTGGGGACGGTGGGCGCGGTTTATCGCCGAGGCGCGCAGGCTTGTAAACCGGGAACTGCCGCGCTGGGATGCGGACCGACCGACTTCGCCCTCTCATGTGGTTCTATCTCCTCGCCGCCGGCCTGCTGCTGCACACCTGTTTCTGGGGTGCGGGCCTGGCGCTGCTCGCCACGCCGCGCGTCTGGCGGAGATTTTGGTGGGTGTTCGTGCCGGCGTTCGGCCTCGCGCTGCAATCGGCCGTGGTGTGGGCCGGGGCGCACACGTCGCTGGCGGGCACCCGCGCGTATGCCTGGCCCAGCGAACTCTTGCCGTTGCTCCTGCTGGCCGCCGCGGCGTGGCGGTTCCGGGCGGGCTGGCGCCGGAGGGTGGCGGACGGGCGCCGCGCCGCCGGAGTCGCGCTCGTCGTGCTGGCGGCGGGTTGGACGCTGCTCTCGCCGATGGCCGCGGCGTCGCGCGGACTCACCTCGCTGTCGCTCGGGAGTTGCGACCACGCCGACTATGCGGCGGGAGCGCGCGTGTTGCAGGAATTCGCGCGCGACGACCGCACCGGATTTCTCGGGCTGCCCGAGGTCACCCGGGTGCGCTCGGCGGAGTATTTTTTCGATTTCTGGCTGCGGCTGAATCATTTCACGCCGGCGGCGCTCGTGGCGCATGACGCCGTGGTGCTCGACACGCGGCCTGACGAGATGATCAGCACGCTGGCGGCCGTGCTGGTGCTGCTGAACGTGCCGCTGGTGTTTTTTCTCGCGCGGCGGCTGCTCGGGTTGCGCGGCCGGCCGCTGCTGGTGCTGACGGCGGTGTATGCGTTCTCGCCGCTGCAATCTTACGCGGTGCAGGCGGGGGCGCTCGGCCAATTGCTGGCGGCGCAGGGCATCGCGTTGCTGACGCTCGCGGCGCTGGCGGCGGTGGAGACGCGGCGCGGGTGGGCGTTCGCGCCGCTCGTGCTGGCGGGATTCTGGCTGTTGGCCGGCAGCTACAACTTCATCCTGACGGTCAGCCTCGCCCCGGCGGGCGCCGGATTGCTCGGGTGGATCTGGTGGCGGCGCGACTGGCGCGGCCCGGCCCGCGTGAGCGCCATGCTCGCGGCCATGCTCGCGCTGTGCGCGGCGCTTTTCTGGGGCCGGTTCGACGGCTTGATCGAGCGGTTCAGTTTGTTCGAAGAATACAATTTCGGCTGGCCCGTGCCGTTGCTCTCGCCCGACGGCTGGCTCGGCCTCGTCGCCGATCCGGCGTTGCACGCGTGGCCGACGGGGTGGCGCGTCGGGCTGAGCGTCGCGGCCGTGGCCGGCTGGATCGGCGGGGTGGCGTGGCTGGCGCGGCGCCGGAAAAAACAGGCGCTGGCCGCGCTGGCGCTGACGCTGCCGGTGCTCGCGGGCTGGGCGATGCTGGCGTGGGAAACCCGCACG
>JACQFT010000216.1 GCA_016199925.1 Opitutia bacterium
GAGGGCGCTCGTCCACTCCGGCCGATAGACGAGCGGCTGCGGGGCGTCGTAGGGCGCGTCATCCGGATCGGTGCGGAACGCCCGGTGCCCGGCGGTGTAGAAGTCGCGGCGAATCGGCATGCGCCGCAGCTCGTAGTGCTTCGGGCCGCCCGGCGCGCCGAGCCGGTAGTTCCAAAGCAACTGGCCCTCCATCGAGAGCGCATACTCAATGAACGCCGCGGCGCCGGCGCGGTGCGGGGCGCCGCGCAGCACGGCGAGCGGATCGGGCGAAAGCACGGTGCCGCCGACGGGCGAGAAGTAGCCGACGCGCGGCCGCCCGTCGAGGCCCGGCGCGTTGGCGCGGTCGCGCCCGTAGAAGTCGATGCACATGCCGGCGGCGGCGTTGCCCTGCGTGACATCGATCGGCGTCTTCTGCGAGGTGTCGGTGAAGTAGCGCGCGTTGGCCCCGATGCGCTGCACCAGGCGGAGCCCCCGCTCCCAGCCTTCGCGCACCGCCTGCGGCTCGAGTGCGGCGCGGTCGCCTCCGTCCGCGGCGAGCCGGTCCCATTGCAGATAAATTTGTTGCTGGATGAGGTTGTCGAACGCCTTCGCGGTCGAACTGCTCTTCGTCGGGTCGCACAGCGCCACCTGACCGCGGTAACGCGGGTCCTGCAAATCGGTCCATGCGCGCGGCTCGGCGAGGCCGAGCTTCCGCAGCACGTCGCGGTTGAAAATGATCCCGTAGCTGCTGAGCACGTCGCCCACCCAGCGGCCCTGCGCATCCCAATAGGGCTCGCCGGTGAAGGATTGCGGGATCACGCCGTCGCCGAACCACTCGGGGTGCAGCCGCAGTATGCCGGAGTCGAGGAGCCGGCCCGCCTCGGCGTGCTTGATGTAGTCGATGCTGCCGCCGCCGAAGAACAGATCGAGGCCGCAGCTGACCTCCGACCCGAGGAACGCGCGCCGCGCCGCCTGCGCGGGCGAGTCGGCGGCGGGTGCGGCCGCGAGAGTCACGCGCGGGTTGGCGTAGGCGCGCAGCACCTCGGTGCTCCACTCGCGCTGGAGCGTGTTGACCCAGTAGTTCCGGAAGCTCGCGGTGTATTCCGACTCAATGAACCGGTTGATCTCGCCCGTGCCGCCGATCACGCGCCAATCGACCGACACCGTGCGGCCGGTCTTCCGGCGATACCACTCGCGGAAGCCCTGCGCGTATTCGTAGCGGATGGCCTCGTTGTGCGGCGTGATGATGATCAGCGTGTCGTCGGCCGCGTCGAGCGCCGGCTGCTTCGGGCGGAGGAGGAAAGGCAGCCCGACCACCGCCACGAGCGCACAGATGATGAGCGCCTTTTTCATCCGGCGTGGGGGCGCAGTCGCGCTGCGCCTGGACAGGTCGGGTGCAGGAGCGGCTTCGCGCCGCGATAGTCGCCGCGGTCGCGGCATAAAGCCGCTCCTACAGTTTGCCGCGCGGCCTTCGCCGGGCGCAGCAAGCCTGCGCCCCTACACCATCTCAGAAAATCTGCGCGTGCGGTCATGTCTTTTCGCTTCGCCAAAGATCAGAATTCACGCCGTCAGCACGACGACATCCTCCGGGGCGACTGCGGCGAAAAGTTCGCCACGCGCGGTGCCATCGGCGAAGCGCGGGTTGCGCTCGAAGATTTTCAGGCGCGTGCCGTTGCCGGTCACGAAGGCGTATTGCGCGACTTCGCCGAGGTAGATCGATTCGCCGATGCGGCCGCGAACGGCGTTGCGGGTCGGCGGCGCGGGGTGGAGTTCCCAGCACTCGGGGCGGATGGAGACCGTCACCTCGGCGCCGGCTGGCGGCGGATGCGCCGCGTCGCCCGCGATGCCGTCGAAGCAGCCGACGGCGGTCTCGACGGTGAGCCGTCCGGCGGCGTGGGCGACGACCTTGCCGGGCAGGAAATCGGTTTCGCCGATGAAGTTCGCGACCGTCCGGCAGACGGGACGCCGGTAAACTTCGCGCGGCGTGCCGACCTGGAGGATGCGGCCGCCGTCGAGGACCGCCAGGCGGTCGGCAATGGACAGCGCCTCCTTCTGGTCGTGCGTCACATAGACGGTCGTGAGCCTGAACTCCTGGCACACGCGGCGGATCTCCGCGCGCATCTCGAGGCGCAGCTTCGCGTCGAGATTGGAGAGCGGTTCGTCGAGCAGCAGGCAGCGCGGGCGGACGACGAGTGCCCGGGCGAGCGCCACGCGCTGCTGCTGGCCGCCGGAGAGCTGGTTGGGTTTGCGGTCGGCGTATGGGCCCATGCGCACCGACTCGAGCGCCTCGCCGACACGGCGGGTGATCTCGGCCTTGGCGACCTTGCGCTCCTCGAGGCCGAACGCGACGTTCTCGCCGACACTCAGGTGCGGCCAGAGCGCGTAGCTCTGAAACATCATGCCGGTATTCCGCTTGTGCGGCGGCACGCGGGTCACGTCCTCGTCGCCGAACAAAATTCTCCCCTGCTCCGGAAGGTAGAAGCCGGCGAGCGCGCGCAGCAGCGTGGTCTTGCCGCAGCCGCTCGGGCCGAGGAGGAAAAACAATTCGCCCGGCCCGATCGCCAGGTCGAGTCCGTGCAGCGCCACGACGTTTCCAAACCGCTTGGTCAGTTGCTGAACCTGGATGGAAATCATCGGAGTGGCCGGGCCGGCGCGGCAGGCAACCGGCCGGGCGCGGCGAAGTCAAAAAAATTAACCCCGCGGCCGCCGCGGTAACGATTGCCTTGCACGGGCCTTTCGCCCTTAAAACCCCATGCCCAAGAAAACGCCGATTCCTGAGCTCAAGCATCTCGACCACATCCTCGTCAGCGAGGCCGCCATCAAGCGCCGCATCGCGAGTCTCAGCGAAGAGATCAACCGCGACTATGCGGGCACGCATCTGACGGTGATCGCCGTCGTGAACGGCGCCGTCGTGCTCGTCGCCGACCTGCTGCGCAAGCTGCGCGTGCAGGTGCGCCTCGACTGTGTGCGCGCCTCGAGCTACCACACCGGCACGCAGGCGGCCGGCAAACCCGTGGTGATCGACAGCCTGAAGCTCGACATCACCGGCCAGCATGTGCTGCTCGTCGATGACATTCTCGACACCGGCAACACCTTGTCGGCCGTGAAGACGCTGTTGCTCGCGAAGCAAGCGGCCACGGTGAAGACCTGCGTGCTGCTCGACAAGAAGGCGCGGCGCGTCGTGCCGTTCGAGGCGGAATACGTCGGCTTCGAGATTCCCAACGAGTTTGTCGTCGGCTACGGGCTGGATTTCAACGAGCGCTACCGGAACCTCCCGTGCATCGGCGTGCTCAAGCCGAAATACTACGCCGGTCTGCTCTAGGAAAATGCCTTGCACTCGGGCAAGCCCCGGGTTTTGTCGGGAGCCTACTTTGGAGAGATGGCCGAGTGGTTTAAGGCACAGCTTTGCTAAAGCTGCATAGGGGAAACCTTATCGGGGGTTCGAATCCCCCTCTCTCCGCCATTTGACAACAGGCAAATGGCGGTGCCGGCGCAGCCGGCATAGGCGCGGAGCGCCGCGAGAAGGGACTCGCCCGAATTCGGCAACGGGCGCGCCGTTACCAACGCCGACCTTGCAGCTCTGCGCTTGCTGCTTCGCCGCGCCTGAGTTGTGCTGCCTCACCCCATGGCTCGCGCTAAATCTACCCCTGCGTCCGCTCAGTCCTTAGCCACCGCCCGCCACCTCGCCGTTAATGAACCTCACCCCGCGCGGCATCGAGGCCCGCATCGGCCCCGATCACGCCGCCCTCTTCGCCGCGACCTCCGCGCCGACTACGTCCTCGCAAACCCGCCCTTCAACGACTCCGACATGCTCCGTAAAAACGACACCGACCCGAAGACCTCCTCCTACTCGGCGGCGAGGTCTCTAGTCGCCGCGGGAAACCGTAAACCACAGCAGTTGGATCATCCAAAATGAGCACTGCCATCCCCCACGACACTACTTTCCTCCGAGAGGCGTTCGCCACCGAGCAAACGTGCTTGGTCGCGAACCTAAGATCGTCGCAGCGAATCACGCATCCCGGTGACCGTGGCGAAGTCAACGAGCAGCATTTCATCGACTTTCTGCGGAAATATCTGCCGAACCGTTTCACCGTCGAGAAGGCCATCGCCATCGACTCGCTCGGCGGCGTCAGGCACTCCATCGACGTCGTTGTCTTTGATCGCCAATACACCCCGACGCTGCTGGACAATGATAAACACCGCTACGTGCCGGCGGAAGCGGTCTATGCAGTGTTCGAGTGCAAACCGAAGATCGACAAGGGCTACATGGAACACGCCGCTGAAAAGGCCGAGTCCGTTCGGAAACTAACGAGAACTTCCGTCGATATTCCCCATGCTGGAGGAGTCTATCCGGCAAAGAAACCAGGTCATATTGTTTCCGGCATTCTAGCGATCGAGGTCGATTGGAAAGACGGCTTTCGAAGTGAGGCATTCCAGCAAGTCCACGGAAGCTTGGACGGCGACAAAGCAATCGACTGCGGATTCGCGGCCACGGGCGCGAGTTTTGACACGGTCGCCGGGTCCAAGGCCTACACGTTTGGGCCGGCCGACAACGCCCTCGCGTTCTTCGCCTTTCGGCTGCTCTCGCGTCTTCAATCATTCGCGACGGTCCCCGCCGCTGCTTGGACGGCCTACGCCTCGCGCCTTTCTACCAACCCCTAAACCGCCCAAACCATGACCATCGATTATCGCCGGCAGATACAGGCTTACGAAGCGAAGAAGGTGAATCTATCGGACGCAGTCCGTGAGGATTTGTATGCGAAACGCGAAGCCAACCGCAACCGGCTCAAGGCCACCACATGGTAAGTTTCACGCCCAACCTTGGGCTGTGGCGCGTGAATGCCTGATTGGGCGCTGACATGGACTGGGAAAACACAATGCGCGCGGGCCTCGAACTCCCCACTGGCCGCGAGAATGAAATTCTTCGGATTGAGCCGCAAGCGCTCGCAATCGTCGACCGCTTTCGCCAAGTAGGGTCGTCATCCCCAGAGGCTGGAGGAATGCTTCTCGCGAGCATTGAACCGGGGTTGGTTCGAGTCGTCTGCGCCACTGAACCCGCGCAGCAAGACAAACGTGGCCGTTTCTCATTCATGCCTGCACTTGGGCCGCAGCAGCGGACCATCGACAGACAGTTCAAGTCCGGGCTGCACTACATCGGTGAGTGGCACCCGCACCCGGAGGCATGCCCGCGGCCTTCTTCTGTCGATCTTCGTTCGATGTCAGAGTGCTTTCGTTTGTCCAAGCATCAGCTTTCCGGCTTGGTGATGATCATCATCGGAACAGAGCGAACTTTAGAAGGCCTGTGGGTTGGTCTACACTCAGCCTCGGCCATTCGGCGGCTGAACCCGGCCGCTCCCGGGGAGGCGTCTGCAACTCACAAGGAATCCTTGCCAGTGCTTATCGTAAGGAGACTGAACCCATGAGCGACGAACCTTTGCCCCAATCCGAAATCATCCTCTACCAGACGGAAGATGGCCGCACGCGCATCCAGTGCCGATTTGAGAACGAGACGGTTTGGCTGTCGCAGAAGCTGATGGCCGAGCTTTTCGGCAAGGATGTGCGCACGATCAATGAGCACATCCAGAACGTCTTGGCGGAGGGTGAACTGGTGGCGGAGTCAGTTATCCGGAAATTCCGGATAACTGCCGACGACGGCAAGAGCTACGAGACCCGGCACTACAATCTGGAGGTGATCATCGCCGTGGGCTACCGAGTAAAATCGCCGCGCGGCACCCAATTCCGCCGGTGGGCAACGGCACGTTTGAGCGAGTATTTGCTCAAGGGCTTCACAATGGACGACGAGCGGCTGAAGAACCCGCCGGGAAAGGGCCAAATTGATTACTTCGACGAGTTGCTGGCGCGCATCCGGGACATCCGCTCCAGCGAGCGGCGGGTGTATCTGCGGGTGCGCGAGATCCTCGCGCTGGCGGCAGACTACGAGGCGACGGCGCCGGAGGCGCAGGTGTTTTTCCAGACCATCCAGAACAAGCTGCACTTCGCCGCGACGGGGAAGACGGCGGCGGAACTCATCGCCGAACGGGCGGATGCCGCTCAACCCAACATGGGCCTGAAGGCGTGGCACGGCGGCGTGGTCCGCAAAGGAGATGTGACCATCGCCAAAAACTACCTGCGCGAGGACGAGATCGAGGGACTGAACCGAATCGTCGTGATGTTCCTGGATTTTGCCGAGGATCAGGCGCGGCGGAAAAAGCAAATCTTCCTCCAGAACTGTGTGACGCGGCTCCATGATTTTCTGAATCTGAACGAACGGGCCGTATTGCCCGACGCCGGGAAGGTGAGCCGCGAGGAGGCGCACGAATTGGCTGAGCAGGAATACGAACGCTTCGCCGCCCGCCGCAGGGAGGCACTGGAGGCACAAGGCGAGGCTGACTTACTCGGACTGCTTGATGCCGAGGTGAAGAAGCTCCCGAAACCGAAGGAGCCAAAGCCAGGAGTCTGAACGAATCCATCGTTTAAGCCGCGGCGCTCGAATGGTTCCTCCATCGCCAAGGCTACGGCGGACGGGTCAGCGCGCTGGGCTATGCGGTCGGGCACGGGCCGCCAGTCCGATGCGGAAATGCATCCCCGAAGTCTTCGCGCTACTGTGCTGATTTCGACGGCGGCGCGCCCTTGACACGGCACGCGTCTGCGTGCCCCCTGTTGTCAAACTCCCCTCACGTCATAAGCACCTGCCTCGCATGAAAGCCCACCAGAATATCGTCGACGCCATCGGCCACACTCCGATGGTGAAACTCAACCGCGTCGGCGCCCATCTCGCCTGCAATCTATACGCCAAATGCGAGTTCCTCAATCCCGGCGGCTCGTTGAAAGACCGCATCGGCAAGGCGATGGTCGAGGCGGCCGAGCGCGAGGGCCGCATCAAGCCCGGCGACACGCTCATCGAGCCGACGAGCGGCAACACCGGCATCGGCATCGCCCTCGCCGGCGCCGTCAAAGGCTACCGCGTCATCATCACGATGCCGGAAAAAATGAGCCGCGAAAAGCAGGTCGTCCTCGAAGCGCTCGGCGCCGAGATCATCCGCACGCCGACCGAGGCCGCCTACGATTCGCCCGAGAGCCACATCAGTGTCGCCCGCCGCCTCCAAAAAGAACTGCCGAATGCGCACATCCTCGACCAATACGGCAACACCAACAACCCGCAGATCCATTTCGACACGACCGCGCAGGAGATGCTCGACGCGCTCGACGGCAAGATCGACATGATCGTGATGTCCGCCGGCACCGGCGGCTCGATCACCGGCGTCGCCCGGCGCCTCAAGCAGCACAATCCGAACATCACCGTCGTCGGCGCCGACCCCGTCGGCTCGATCCTCGCGGGCGGCACGCACGTCGGCACCTACAAGGTCGAGGGCATCGGCTACGACTTCATCCCCGACGTGCTCGACCGCAGTCTCGTTGACGAATGGGTCAAGACCGAGGATCAGCCGTCGTTCCTCCTCGCCCGCCGTCTTATCCGCGAGGAAGGCCTCCTCGTCGGCGGCTCCAGCGGCGCGACCCTTTTCGCCGCACTGCAATCCGCCAAGCGCCTCCAGGCCGGCCAGAACTGCGTCGTCGTCTTCGGCGACGGCGTGCGCAACTACATGACAAAATTCATCGACGACAAGTGGATGAAGGAAAACGGGTTTTTCGAGGCGCAGAAAATCTCCGGCCACGTGCGCGACATCCTCGGCAGCAGCCGGCCCGCGGTCATCTGCGCCGACGACATGCAGAGCGTCCACAACGTCATCACGACGATGCGCGAGAAAAACATCTCGCAGCTCCCCGTCACCTCGGGCGGCGTGCTCGTCGGTCTCGTCACCGAGGCGAGCCTGATGGATTTCCTCACCTCCGGCAGCGGCGGCCGCTCGTCGCTCGTCTCGAAGTGCATGAACCGCCAGTTCCCGATCGTCAGTGCCGCGACGCCGATCTCGACCTTGCAAGAGCTGCTCGGACAGAGCGCCGCGGCCGTCGTCGTCGACGACCAGCGCAAACCGGTGAGCATTCTTACGCGCATCGATCTGCTCGACTACCTTTCCGCCAAGAACAATTCCTGATTCCTCCCATGGGCTTCCAAACAGACGCAATTCACGCCGGCCAGCAGCCGGACCCGACGACCGGCGCGGTCATGATGCCGATCTACCAGACTTCCACCTACGCGATGGAAGAGCTGGGCAAGCACAAGGGCTACGACTACGGCCGGACGATCAACCCGACCCGCGTCGCCCTCGAGAAAAACCTCGCGGCGCTCGAGCAGGGCAAGCACGGCCTCGCGTTCGCCAGCGGCCTCGCCGCGACGACCGCGGTCTCGATGCTCCTCAGCGCCGGCGACCACGTCATCGTGACGAACAACGTTTACGGCGGCACCTTCCGCTACTTCGACAAAATCATGAAACGTTTCGGCCTCACGTTCTCGTGGGTCGACACGTCCGATCTCGCCAAGGTCCGCGCCGCCGTCACGCCGGCCACGAAGATGATCTTCATCGAGACACCGACGAACCCGATGCTCAACCTCACTGACCTCGACGGCATCGCCGCGATCGGCCGGGAGCACAACCTGATCACGGTCTGCGACAATACTTTCATGAGCCCGTATTTTCAGCGCCCGCTGGAACACGGCCTCGACCTCGTGCTCCACAGCACGACCAAATACATCAACGGCCACAGCGATGTCATCGGCGGCATCGTCGTCACGCGCTCGGACGACCTGCACACGAAGCTCCGCTTTCTCCAGAACGCCGTCGGCGGCGTGCCCGGCCCGATGGACTGCTTCTTCATTCTCCGCGCGACCAAGACTCTCGCGCTCCGCATGCGCCAACACGAACTCGGCGCGGGCGCAGTCGCCAAGTTCCTCGCCAGCCACCCGAAGGTGCAGAAGGTTTACTACCCCGGCCTCGTCGCGCACCCGCATCACGAGCTCGCGAAGAAACAGATGAGCGGATTCGGCGGCATGGTCTCGGCCGAGCTCGGCTCGCTCGAGGCCGGCAAACGTTTTGCCCGCAGCGTGAAACTCTTCGCCCTCGCCGAGAGTCTCGGCGGCGTCGAGAGCCTCCTCTGTCATCCGGTCAGCATGACGCACGGCTCGGTGCCGCAGGAAGAACGCCTCAAGTTCGGTCTCACCGACGGACTCGTGCGCTTTTCCGTCGGCTGCGAGGACATCGAAGACATCATCGCCGACATCAGCCAGGCCCTCGACAAGGTCTGACGGGCAACGAATTTCTGGCTCCGGAATTTCCGAGTAGCGCAGCGCTTCAGCCCGCGTGCTTGCCAATGACTGCGGCCCGCGAGGACGCGAGCCCTCCAACCCAGAAACTCGGGCTAAAGCACCGCGCTCCTCCCGAGGCGCTCAACCGCCGCGGGCAGCTCGGCCGCAGACTCGATGCGCAGCGTGGCGCTCGCCGGATCCTCGCCAGTTTGGTCGCGGTCGACCCAGATGCGGCGGAGGCCGAGTTCACGCGCGGGAGCGATGTCGTGATACCAACTGCACGCAGCGTGAATCCAGTCGCCCATCTCGACCTCGGAGACGCGGGCGAAATAACGGAAGTGCGCGGGGGACGGCTTGTAGTCCTTCACTTGCTCGGCGGTGACGACGAGATCGAACGGCCGGCGGAAACCGCGCTGCGTCTGCGCGAAGAGATCGACATCGCAGTTGGTCATCACGGCGAGCTTCCACCCGGCAGCGCGCAACTCGACGAGAGCCGGTTCAACGTCGGCGAACACGGGCTGCGTCCCCCAGCGTTGCGGCAGCGATTCTTTCTGCGCGTCGGAGAGTGGCAGACCGATCTTGGTCGCGGCGCGGGCGACGCCTTCCTTCAGCACGTCGCGGTAGAGTCGGTGCGGGCGCTCCTTTTCCAGCAGCGGCTCGAACTCGTGGTAGGCGCGGATGAGTTCGGCGGTGCGGTCGCCCGCGACGGGACGGAGAATATCGGCGAAGCCCGTGTGCCAGTCGACGAGCGTGCCGAAGCAGTCGAAGGTGATCCACTTGTTGCTCATGGCTGTTGGTAGCGGACGCCGTTTTTCATCACGAAGCGCACGGTGCGCAGCGCGGCGATCTGTTGGCTCGGATCGCCGTCGACCGCGATGAGATCGGCGAGCAGCCCGGGCGCGACGCGGCCGACTTTATCGGCCAAGTGCAGCACGCGGGCGTCAACCGAAGTCGCGGAACGCAGCGCGTCGAGCGCGGGCATGCCGTATTCGACCATCTTTTCGAGTTCGCGCGCGTTGTCGCCGTGGGCGAAGACTCCGACGTCGCTGCCGCTCGCGATGGTGACGCCGGCGGCGAGTGCGGCTTGGAATGATTCCTTCGCGCCGGGTCGGTCGCCGGTGGCCGCGAGGGTCGGCACGAGCGCGACGCCGTGCGCCTTCATCAGCTTGAAAACCTCCGGTGTGCCGTTGGTGCCGTGTTCGACGGTCTCGACGCCCGCCATGACCGCGCGCGTCATGCCCTCGGGCGTCGTGGCGTGCGCGCTCACCGCGCGGCCGCTGCTGCGCGCGGTGTCGACGATGAGCTTGAGTTCTTCGAGCGAGAAAGTCGGTGCGGCTTGGTTCGTCGGGCTCCACCGGTAGTCGGCGTAAACTTTTATCCAGTCGGCGCCGTGGCCGATCTGGTCGCGCACGACGCGGATGAGGTTGTCGCCGTCGGCTTCTTCGGCGCCTTGCGGCACGTGCCACTCGGCGGCGTAGCCTTTGGGACCGTAGCTGCCGGTGGCGACGATGGCCTTGGTGACGACCAGCATGCGCGGACCGGGAACAATCCCCTGCTCCACCGCTTGCTTGAGGCCCACGTCGGCGTAGCCCGCGCCCTCGGTGCCGAGATCGCGAATCGTGGTGAAGCCCGCGAGCAGCGTGGCGCGGAGATGATTCGTGGCGCGCGCAACGCGCAGCGCCTCGGACTCGTGCGCGACCTGGTCATTCCACGGCGTCTCGCTGTAGGGGTGCAGCAGCACGTGGGTGTGCGCATCGATGAGACCGGGCAAGAGCGTCATGCCGGCGAGGTCGACGGGCTGCGCGTCGGCGGGGATTTTCAAGTCGGCGAGCGGGCCGGCGGCTTCGATCTTGTCGCCGCGGACGAGGACGGCCCAGCCCTCGTGCATCGCATCGCCGTCGAACACGCGCGCGGGCTTGAGCAGGAAAACTTCGATGGGGGCGAGCGACCCGGCGGCGACGAGTGCGACAGCCTCGGCACAGAGCGTGGAGACGAGGACGGCGGCGAGCAGGAGGAAACGCATGGCGGCAGTCTTGCGAGAGTTGCCGGCGAGGAAACAAAAAAGGCGGGTGAGTAGCGCGGTGCTTCAGCCCGCGTTTGTGGATGATGCGTTTACCGTTTCCAGACGCGGGCTGAAGCACCGCGCTACCAAAGAGCGGACGGCGCGGCTACAAGGGCCGGCCCTACATTTGGAGAAAGAAAAACGCCGCGGATTGCTCCGCGGCGTCGATGGCTAAGAGAAAGCTTTGCTCAGTATCTGTAGTGTTCCGGCTTGTAGGGACCCCCGACCGGCACGCC
>JACQFT010000217.1 GCA_016199925.1 Opitutia bacterium
GCCGGTGAGATTCACGCGGAGCACGGCCTCGGCGGTGTCGGCGGTGTCGGCGAGGGCCACGCGGCCGTCGCGCACGAAGGCGTCGCGCAGTTGGGTGGTGAGTAGGGCGCGCGACTGCGGGAGGAGGGTGTCGCTGGTGACGGGCGCGACGTAGAGGGTGGCGAACTTGGGCTTGGCGGCGGTGCCGAGCTGATAGTGGGCGCAGCCGACGAGGGCGACGAGGAGGGGGAGCGCCAGGAGAAGAACCGACAGCCGGGCGGGGGAGCGCATGGGCGAGGCGCCGGTCAAAAGAAGAAGAAGCGTTTTTTCTTCTTGGGCTTTTCGGTCGGAAGAGCG
The DNA here is from genome assembly GCA_016199925.1 of Opitutia bacterium. Classification (GTDB taxonomy): domain Bacteria; phylum Verrucomicrobiota; class Verrucomicrobiia; order Opitutales; family Opitutaceae; genus JACQFT01. The sequence goes on from JACQFT010000217.1 coordinate 337, forward strand.
TGGTCGGCCGGGGTGACTTTGGGAGTCTGGCCGGCGAGACGGGCCTCGACGTCGGTGAGGCGGGCGCGGGCCTTGGCGGCGACATCGGAGTCGGGATAGACGGTGATGGCTTCGTTATAGAAGACTTTCGCCGCCTTGTAGTTTCGGCGCTTCTCGTAGTAGTAGTCGGCGATGACCATCTTGCTTTGGGCAAGGACGCGTTTCATGTCGCCGAGGCCTTTTTCCGCCGAGGCGACGCCGGGATCGCCGGGGTAGAGGATCATGAAGTCCTCGTAGTAGGTGATGGCTTCCTTGGTGGACTGCTGGTCGTAGGCAGGGCCGGCGACGAGCGAGGCGTGGGTCTGGGCGAGTTTCAGGTAGGCGTCGGGCGTGAGGACGTTGCGCGGATAGCTGTTGATCATCCGGTCGAGGGCGTCGATGGCCTCTTCGGTGTTGCCGAGGCGCTGCTGGCCGCGGGCGACGTTCATCAGGGAGAGCGGGGCGTAGTCGCTGTAAGGCGCGTTGGCGACGATCTGCTCGAAATACTCGAGGGATTTTTCGCGGTTCTTGAAGCCGGGGATCACGCCGAAGAGGTAGTTGCGTTTGCCTTCGAGGAGGAAGGAGGCGACGCGGTATTGTTCGCCCACGACCTGGCTGAATTTCTCGCTGTTCGGATAGCGGCTGACCATCTGCTGGTAGGCCTCGAAGGCTTTGAAGTATTCGTGGCGCTGCTGGCGGATGAGGCCGCTGCGGTAGAGGGCCTCGGCGGCGTAAACGGAGTTCGGGTATTTCTTGGCGACCCGGGCGTAGGCGCTGAGGGCGCTGCGGTAGCTGCGGGACTCCTCGGCGGAGCGCGCCTTGTTCATCAGGTCGAGGGCGGTGCGGCCCTCCGGGCCGTCGAGGCTGCCGAGGACGCCGCCTTCGACCCGCCAGCCGGTGGCGGGCGACCAGACGAGGTCGGCGGCCGAGCGGGCCGGCAGGAGGCAGAGGGCGGACAGGGCCGCGAGGACGAGCGAGAGGCGGAGGCGCATGACAGGAGGGTTCACCAGCGAATGAGAGTGGCGCCGTAGGTCAAGCCAGCGCCGAAGGCGACGAGGAGCGTGAGGTCGCCGGGTTTGACGCGGCCGGCGCGGCGCGCTTCGTCGAGGGCGAGGGGGATGGAGGCGGAGGACGTGTTGCCGAAGCGGTCGAGGTTCACGTAGAATTTGTCCATCGGGATCTTCAAGTTCCCCGCGAGCGCCTCGATGATGCGGATGTTGGCCTGGTGGGGAATCACGAGGCTGATATGGTCAGCGGTCAGATGGTGTTGTTCCATCATTTCGCGGGCGACCGTCTCCATGACGCGGACGGCGCTCTTGAACACTTCGCGGCCGTTCATGCGGATGAAATGGTCGCGGGCGCCGACGCTCTCGGCCGAGGCCGGCGCGCGGCTGCCGCCGGCCTTGACGTAGAGGTTGTCCGCGAATTCGCCGTCGGCGCCGAGATCGGAGCCGAGGATGCCGACGTTGGGGGTGTCGACCTTGTGCAGCACGGCGGCGCCGGCGGCGTCGCCGAACAGCACGCAGGTGGTGCGGTCGGTCCAGTCGGTGACGGCGGAGAGTTTTTCGGCGCCGATGATCAGCGCGCGCTTGTAGCGGTTGGTGAGCAACTGGCCGTAGGCGATCTCCATCGCGTAGAGGAAACCCGAGCAGGCGGCCACGATGTCGAAGCACGTCGCGTGGGCGGGGATGCCGAGGCGGTGCTGGACGAGGCACGCGGTGGAGGGCAGCGGCGAGTCGGCGGTGACGGTGGCGATGATCAGCAGGTCGATCTCGGCGGCGGTGACGCCGGCGTCGGCCAATGCGGCCCCGGCGGCCTTGATCGCGAGGTCGGAGCAGGCTTCGTCGGCGGCGGCGATGCGGCGCTCGCGGATGCCCGAGCGGGAGACGATCCACTCGTCGGTCGTGTCGACCGTCCGGGAAAGCTCGGCGTTGGTGACGACGCGTTGGGGGGCGTAGGAGCCGACTCCGGCGATGACAACAGAGGCCATGATGCGTGGGGTGGGGTTAGCCGGCCGCGGACAGCGCGGGGCGGTCGGCCGGGGGATGGATGAGGGCGTTGGCGCAGGCGATGTCGTGCTCGATGTGCTGGTAAAGGTCGTTCTGGATGATCTTCTCGGCCGCGCGGATGGCGCTGGCCCACGCGTGGCGGTTGCTCGAACCGTGGGCCTTGAGGATGTTGCCGCGCAAGCCGAGGAGCGGCGCGCCGCCGTAGCGGTCGGGATTCATGCGGGACTTCAGCGCTTCGAACGCGCCCTTGGCCAGCAGGGCGCCGGCCAGGCGGACGGGGCTCGCCTTGAGTTCCTGCCGGAGGAGGCCGGTGATGAACTTGGCGAGTGATTCCCACGTCTTGAGCAGCGTGTTGCCGACGAAGCCGTCGCACACGACGACATCGACGTGGTCGCGGAAAACCTGGAAGCCCTCGATGGGCCCGACGTAGTTGACGACCGTGGCGATTTTCTTGAGCTGCTCGTTGGTCTCGGTGATGAGCGCGTTGCCCTTGCCTTCTTCGGTGCCGATGGTGAGCAGGCCGACGCGCGGCCGGCTGACGCCGAGGATGACTTTGGCGTAGTTGGCGCCGAGAATCGCGTTGTGCACGAGGTGCTCGGGCCGGGCCTCGGGATTGGCGCCGGCGTCGATCAGGATAAAATTGCCGTTCTCGCGCGGGATGACGGCGGCGAGCGCCGGCCGGTCCACGCCGGTCATCGGGCGCAGGCGGATGGTGCCGCCCGCCATCAAGGCGCCGGTGTTGCCGGAACTGACGGCGACGCGGGCTTCGCCGGACTTCACCAGTTCGATGGCGCGGACCATCGAGGAGTCCTTCTTGCGCTTGATCGCTTGCAGCGGCTTGTCGTCCATCGTCACCACTTCGGAGGCATGGACGATGGCGAGCTTCGGGTGGCCGTGGAGTCCGGCCGCGGCCAGCAGCGGAGTCAGGACCGCCTGGTCGCCGACGAGCAGGACGGGCGCCATCGGTTCGCCGGACCCGAGGACGAGTTTGAGGGCCTCGACGACTTCAGCCGGACCGAGGTCCCCGCCCATCGCGTCGACCGCGATACGGGCCTGGGCGGAGGCGGGACTGGCCTGTGCAGGATTGATGGCGGAAAAGCTGCGGAAAACGCACCACCACTTAAACCGTCACGTCCAGGACTTGACGGCCGCGATACATGCCCGTCTTCGGGTTCACGCGGTGCGGGCGGAACAGGCCGCCGTCGGACGGATCCCGGGAAAACTGGGGGGCTTTGAGGGCGTTGGCGGCGCGGCGGTTGGCGCTGCGGCGTTTGGATTGCTTGCGTTTCGGGTTAGCCATGGTGAAGGAGTGGTCTGCCAACGGCGGCGGCGCCGGAGCAAAGTGAAGGTGGTAAGGTTGAGGGTGGTAAGGTTCGCGCTGGGAACCGTCAAGGTATTTAACCGGCCGCCAAACCGGGCGCTCACACGAGCGAAAACAGCACCAGGACGAGGGCCAGAACCAGCCGGTAATAGGCGAAGACCGCGAGGCCGTGCCGCGTCAGAAAGTTGACCAAAAACTTGACCGCGACCACGGCGGAGACGGCCGCGACGAGGCCGCCGAGCACCACGTGCGGCCAGCCGAAGACCTCGATCATCGCGCCGCCGCTTTTCCAGCCCTTGAGCAGCGCCGCGCCGGCGAGCGTCGGCAGGCCGACCAGAAAGCTGAACTCGGCGGCCTTCGCCGGCGACAGGCCCGCCAGGTAGCCGCCGACGATCGTCATCATCGAGCGGCTGGTGCCCGGAAACATGGCCACGCACTGCGCGAAGCCGATGAACACCGCCTTGCGCGGCGCGAGTTCCGACGGGTCGTTGCGCGCGAAACCGATCCCGGAATTCTGCCGCCGCCACCGGTCGGCCCAGAGCATCAGGAGCGCGCCGCCGACCAGTGCGACCGTCACGGTGGGGACGGAAAACAATTTCCGGGTGATCCAGTCGTTCGCCAGCAACCCGATCACCGCCACCGGGAGGACGGCCAGCACGATGTTGCGGAACAGCCGCAACCCGGAGCTGCTGCGCCCCAGCAACCCGACGGCCATGTCCAGCAGCGACTGCCAATAGAGCAGCACGACGGCGGCGATGGCGCCGACTTGGATCAACTCGAGCCCGAGAATCTGGTTGGCGATGATGAGATGGCCGGTCGAGGAGATCGGGAGAAACTCCGTCACGCCTTCGACGAGGCCCAGGACGATGGCGTCGCCGACGCTGAGTTCGGCCACGGGTTCGGCCGTCGCTCCGGCGGTGGCCGCGCGCGCCAGCCCGCAAGCGAGCAGGCTGGAGAGTAGCATGAAAGTCCGGCGCAAGTTCGGGAAATGCACCGTGGCGTGCTCCCAGAATCACCGGGGGCTGTCGAGTTTTATGCTTTGCGCAATTCCGCCGGATGGCTCTTCTCTTCGCCTTCATGTCGATCCTCGCCGACCTCACCCCCGCACTCGTGGCGCGCCGCGACCTCGCTCCCGCGCAAGTGGCCGCCGCCGCGCACGCGCTCGTGGAGACCACCGAGACGCCCGACGCCAAGATCGCGTTTCTCGGGGCGCTCGCGCAGAAAGGCGAGACGCCGGCCGAGGTCGCGGGGTTTGCCGACGCCTACCGGCGCCGGGCGGTCAACCCCGGCGTCGAGGCGTGGGCCGCCCAGGCCATCGACTTTGTGGGCACCGGCGGCGACCACGCGGGCGGGTTCAACATCTCCAGCCTCGTCACCCTCGTGCTCGCCAGCGCCGGGGTGACGGTGATGAAACACGGCAACGGCGGCATCACCTCGAAATGCGGCAGCGCCGACCTGCTCGCCGCGCTCGGGGTCGATCTGCAAGCCACCCCGGAGAAAAGCCGCCGCGCGCTCGCCGAGCTCGGCTACTGTTTTTTCTTCGCGCCGGCCTACCACACGGTTTTCAAGGTCATGGTGCCGGTTCGCCAGGTGCTCGCGGCGCGCGGCCAGCGCACGATCTTCAACGTCCTCGGCCCGCTCATCAATCCGGGCCGGCCCGCGCGCACCGTCATGGGCGTTTACTCGCCGCACCTGATCCCGCGCCTCGCGGGCGCGCTGACCGAGCTCGGCTGCGAAGCCGGGTTCGTCGCCCACGGCACCATCGCGGGCGACCGCGGCATCGACGAGGTGACGACCGCCACCGTCAACCACGTGCAGGGCGTCGGCCGCCTCCGCGATCTCTCGACCCGGTGGAGCGCCGCGGATTTCGGGCTGCCCGCCTCGCCGTTCACCGACCTCGTCGGCGGCGACGTCGCCACCAACGTCGCGATCACCGAGGCGATCCTCGCCGGCCGCGGTCCGGCGGGTCTGGTCGATACCATCGTGCTGAACGCCGCCGCGGGGCTCTGGATCAGCGGACGCGTCGCCGACATTCGCGCCGGCCTCGATCCGGCGCGCGCGTTGCTCTTGGGTGGCGCCGTGCGCCGGAAGGTGGCCGACACGCGCGAATTCTATCGCTCATGAAACGGCAATTTTTCGGGACCGACGGAGTGCGCGGCGAGTATGGCAGCGCGCTCATGAACGAGGCGCTCGCCTGGCGGCTCGGCGCCGGCGCCGCGCGCCTCGCGAAGACGCGGCCCGGGCTCAAGGCCACCCGCGTCTTCATCGGGCGCGACACGCGCGCCTCGGGGGTCGCGCTCGAACACGCGCTTTCGGCCGGCTTGCTCGCGGAGGGGCTGCAGCCGGTCAGCCTCGGCATCGTGCCGACGCCGGCGGTCAGTCTGCTCACGCGGCGCGAGGGCGCGGCATTCGGCGTCGTCATCACGGCCTCGCACAATCCGGCGCGCGACAACGGCATCAAATTTTTTGGCGCCAACGGCATCAAGCTCACCGACGAGGACGAAGCCCGGCTCGAGATGCTGATGCCGGCCGAGGCTGGTCTCGCCCCGAGCCAGCGGCCGCTCCAGGCGGACGGGCTCAAGCACTACCTCGAAGCGACGACCGCGTTGCTTCCGGAAAACAGTCTGGCCGGCTGGAAGGTCGTCCTCGATGCCGCGCACGGCGCCGCGTGGCGCTCCAGCCGCACCGTGTTGGAGAAACTCGGCGCCGATCTCAGCCTCATCGGCACGGAGCCCGACGGGGCCAACATCAACGCCGGTGTCGGCAGCCAGCACCCGGAGGCGATGTGCGCCCGGGTGAAACAAACCGGCGCGCGCCTCGGCATCGCCCACGACGGCGACGCGGACCGCTGCGTGCTGTGCGACGAGCACGGCGACGTGCTCGATGGCGACGAACTGCTGGCGATTCTCGCGCTCCACGCGCTCCGGCAGGGCCAACTGGTGACGAACACCCTCGTTGCGACCGTCCAGAGCAACCTCGGCCTCGATGCGGCGGTGACGGCCGCCGGCGGGCGCGTCGTGCGCACCGCCGTGGGCGACCGCTACGTGATCGAACGCATGCTCGCCGACGGCGCGACCCTCGGCGGCGAGTCGTCCGGCCACGTGATTTGCGCCGAGGTTTCGCCGACCGGCGACGGTTTGGTGGCGGCACTGAAAATCATCGAGGTCATGCTCGCGACCGGCCGGCCGCTGTCGGAGTTGCGCCGGGGCATGAAGAAATTTCCCCAGCTCTCCGCCGCCCTCGCGGTGCAGGAAAAGAAAACGCTCGAGACGCTGCCGACGCTGAACGCGACGATGGCGGCGCTCGCAGCCGAGCTCGGCGCGCGCGGCCGCGTGCTCGTGCGCTACTCCGGCACCGAGCCGAAGCTGCGCCTCCTCGTCGAAGGCGAGACCGACGCCCAGGTGAAGCGTTGCCTCGACCGCCTGCTCGCCGCGGCCCGCGCCGACCTCGCGGTAATCGGGGATTGACCGGTCTTCGCCCGGGACCTCACTGGGAGGCGTATGCCGGACACCGCTGTTGCCTCGCTCGATCTTCGCCTGCAACGCCAGGCCGAGAGCGCCCGCACCGCATTCGCGAAAGGCCGGTTTGCCGACGCGGCCGAGCTCTCCCGCCAGATTCTGGCGGAAGCTCCCGGCTGTCTCGCTGTGCGCAAGCTGCAACGCGCCGCGCAGACCAAAGCCGGTCCGGCCAAGGGCGGCGGGTTTTTCGCCAAGGCGATGGGCAGCGTCACGAGCGCGCCGTTCCTGCTGACCGGCCGCTCGGCGATGCAGAAGGAACCGCTCAAGGCCGCGCTGGCCGCCGACAAGATTCTCGCGCACGATCCGATTCAAACCGCGGCGCTCCGATTGCTCGGGCAGGCGGCCGCGGCGCTCGGCTGGACCGGCACCGCGATCTTCGCCCACGGCACCGTGCGCGAACTCGAGCCCGACAGCGTGCCGAACCTCGTCGCGCTCGGGGAGGCTCTGCTCGCGGAAGGTCGCGGGGGCGACGCCCTGCAAGCGGCCGAGGCCGCATTGCGCCTCGAGCCGGCGCACCCCGGCGCGCAGAATCTGGCGAAGAACGCCTCGGTCGCGACCACGATGGCCGCCGGCAACTGGGAAGGGGGCGGCAACTATCGCGAAAAACTCCGCGACGAGCAGAAGGCCATCGACCTCGAGCAAGCCGCCAAGCTGGTGAAGCAGCAAAATCCGCCAACGAGTTCGTGAGGGATCTTGATTGGCTGTAGGAGCGGCTTTATGCCGCGATTCAGCACAACCCGTCGCGGCATAAAGCCGCTCCTGCAGCTTCGCAATCGCTCGACTCACTCGCCGGTTGACGGAGCCGGGCGAGTCGGGCTTATCCGAGGCCGTGCCTGCCGTGGTCCCCGAAGCCGAGTCAACCGTGCGCGTTTATTGGACGGCGTTCATCGGCCTGTTCTTCGATTACTACGACCTGTTCCTCTTCATCTATCTGGAGAAGACGCTCGCGGCAGAGTTCGCGTTGTCGCCGGCGGCGAGCAATGCGGTGCAGTTCACGGGACTCGCGGGCGTCGGCGTCGGCGCGTTGCTGTTTGGTTTTCTCGCGGATCGTTTCGGACGCGGGCGGATGATGCTCGCGGTGTTCGCCGTCTACGCGGTCGGGATCGCGGGGCTGAGTCTGACGTGGGATTTCAACAGCCTGCTCGCGTTCCGTTTGCTGGCGTCGCTCGCGCTCGGGGCGGAGTGGGGGATCAGCCACACCTATCTGGCGGAGCGCGTGCCGCCCGGGCGGCGGTATCGGCTGTCGGCGCTGCTGCAGTTTTCGATTCTCGGCGGGCTGCTCGCGGCACTCGTCGCGCGCTACGCGCTGCCCGCGGCGGGTTGGCGCGTGCTGTTCGCGGCGTCGATTGTGCCGGTGGCGGTCCTTTCGCTCGTGCGCTGGCGGATGCTGGCCGGCGCTGACTCCGCTGTCGGAGCGGCTTTGCGCCGCGATGCTTGGGGCAAATCGGGGCATAAAGCCCCTCCTAAAGTTGTCATGACGGGCGGCGCTGCCTTCCGCTTCGCCGGTTGCTTCGCGCTCGCGAGCCTCACGATTTCCAGCGGGACGATAAATATCTTCTTCGCCAAGGAGCTCCCGCAGACGGTGTGGCACACGGTGCTGTTCTGGGGGAATGTCGCGCCCGGGATGCTGCTCGGCGCGTGGCTGGTGCGGAGGCGCGGCGTGCGCGCCGCGCTGCTGCTCTACGGCGGCGCGGTCGTCGCGCTGTCACTCGGTGCGTGGCTCAGCCCGTGGGCGCAGCGCAAACTCGCCTTCGCCCTCGTGCTGCCGCTGCTGAACGGCATCCCCTTCGGGCTGATGGGCGCGCTCTTCAACGAGACTTTCGCCGTCTATCGCACGACGCTCTCGGGCGCGGCCTACAACCTCGGGCGCATCCTGGCCGGGTTCGCGCCCGTGCTGCTGGTTGCGCTCGGCCTCAACGACGGCGGGCGCTATTTCCTTTTCACGGCGGCGACGGGCCTCGGCGTTTGCCTGCTGGCCGGCGGGCTGCACGTGCCGGCGGCAGACTCACGGGAGATTTCGGCGGGTTCATCCTGATTTTCCGCCGACTCGTCGCAAAGACGGGGAGCCCGCTTGTTTTCCGGCGGCGCCGGGAGTATAATTCCGGCCATGAAACGGTTTACCCTTCTCCTCGGGGTTGCCTTGCTGGCGGGCTCAGCGACCGCGGTCGTGAGCGCCACGGAAAACGAATCGACGATGCAGGCGTTGCAACTGACGAAGATGGTTCAGCCGAACTTTCCTTCGCAGATGACAACGGTCGGGATTCCTTCCGGTGACGTCACCCTCGCGATCAGCCGCGACGCCGCGGGCGTTCCCACCGACGTGTTGATTATCGAGTCGACGCACTCCCTGTTCTCAGAAGCGGCGTTGGAGGCAGTCCGGCAGTGGCGCTTTGCGCCGAGCGACGAGGCGGCGGTCCGGCAGGCACCGCCGGCGATCGTGCGCGTCCGGTTCAGCTACCAAGGCGTCATCGTCGTCGATCCGACGATCGCGACGCAGCGCCTGAACACCGCGTCCGGCGTGCAGGCGCGGTCCGTCACCTTGCCGTTGTTGCACGCGCTCGAAGCGGCGCCGCAGCCGGTCAACTACACGGAGCCGGAGTATCCGGCCGCCCTCGCCTCGCGCGGCGAGTCGGGCGAGGCCCGGGTGGCCTTCTATGTGGATGCCGACGGCCGGGTGCGCATGCCGCACGTCCTCTCGGCCTCGCAGCCGGAGTTTGGCGCGGCGGCCGTCGCAGCGGTGGCGCACTGGCGGTTCCCGCCGCCAAAACGGAATGGCACGCCGGTGATCGCGACCGACAGTTGGAGGTTCGCCTTCAAGCGCAATTCCTGAGACGGGCGCGGCCGCGACGGCGGGCGGCGGGTGCGGCGGCGGCGCCGGCCGGCACGCCCGGCGTGGGCCGCGCCGCTCATACCCGGAAAAGCGCGCCGAGCTTTTTCCCGAGCAGCACCGACATCGCCACGATCGTCAGGCCGAGGAACGCCATCGCCCAAACGCCGAGAGCCGAGGCGACCAGCTTGCCGTCGCCGAGCAGTTGGAAGAGTTCGTAGATGGCCTTCGTGATCGGGTAATAGGCCTGCTTTTGCGCGAGGACGAGCGAGTCGGACACTTCCAGCATCGCGAAGGCAAACGCCAGCAGGCCGCCGGCGATGAGGTTGGCGGCGATGAGCGGCAGCGTGATCCTGATCGTCGCCTTGAGCGGCGGGCAGCCGAGATTCTGCGCGGCTTCCTCGAGCGTCTCGCTGGTCTGCTGAAATCCCGCGGCGGCGGCGCGCACGACGTAGGGCAGGCGCCGCACCGAGTAGGCGATGACGAGGAGCACGGTCGGATTCTCCACCGGGTTGAGGAACGCCCAGAATTTCCCCTCCTGGCTCATCGCCAGATAGCCGAAGGCGAGCACGAGGCCGGGCACCGCGAGCGGCAGCATGGCGAGAAAATCGAGCACCTGCCGGCCGGCGAGTTTGGTGCGCACGATGACGTAGGCCAGGGCGACGCCCAGCCCGAGGTCGATCAGCGTGGCGAGGCTCGCGTATTTGAGGCTGTTTGCGATGGCCGGCACCGTGAGATCGTGGCCGAGCGCCGTCGGGAAATTCTCGAGCGTCAAATGCGCCGGCAGCACGGTCCCATACCAGTCGCGCGAAAACGCCACCAACACCACGCCGAGGTGGGGGAGGAGGGCGACGCAGATCACCGCGGCGAAGCCCGCCGTGCAGAGCCACGCCCGGCCGCGCGCCGGCGCGCGCGCGCCGCCGGCCGAGGTGGACTTCGCCATCATCGCGTAGGAGTCGCGGCCGAAGAGGCCCTTGCCGAGCGCGTAGAACAGGAGCGAGCTCACCAGCATCACGGCGACGAGCGCATAGGGAAACGGACTGTCCCCGAGGTCCTTCAGCCCGTAGAAAATTTGCACCGGCGTCACGCGGCCGTAGTCGAAAATCAGCGGCACGCCCAGATCGGTGAACGCCCAGATGAAGACGATGGTCGCGCCGGCGAAAAGCCCCGGCTTGATCAGCGGCAGCGTGATCTTGAGAAACCGCCGGGCGCCGACGCAGCCGAGGTTCGCCGCCGCCTCTTCCATCGCCGGATCGAGGTTGGCCAGCGCCGCGACGGCGTTGAGATAGATGATCGGGTAGAGACTCAGCCCGTTCACCAGGGCGATGCCGAGAAACTGGTTCGTGCCGAGCCAGTCAAAGGTCCAGCCGGGCGGACGCAGGCCGCCCTGGATGAGGAGGCTGTTCAACGCGCCGTATTGCCCGAGGATTTGCCTGATGCCGATCGCGCCCACGAACGGCGGCAGGATCATCGGCACGAGCACGAGCGCGCCGAGCAGCGTCTTGCCGGGAAAGGTGTAGCGGTCGGCGACCAGCGCCAGCGGCACCGCGACCAGGAGCGCGATGAGCGTCGTGGCGGCCGCCAGCAGCACCGAGTTGCCCAGGCCGGCCAGATAGATCGGGTCCGCCAGCAGCGCGCGGACGTAGGCAAAGGTCAGGTGGCCGTCGGCGTCGATGAAGCCGCCCTGGAGGATCTGCAGGATGGGCCAGAAGAAAAACACCCCGAAAAACACGAGGGTGCCTCCGAAAACCACACGGGCGAGCGACTGCGACATCCGCGGCGAGTGTGGTCGCCGCGGCGCGGCCGTGACAAGGCGGAACTCGGCCCGCCCCGGCCTTTGTTCGTGCGGGGCCAGAAAGTTAGCCGAGGCTAACATTACTCTTGCGCCCACAGCTTTTCCGTGTGTTGTGCCCCCATGCGCCGCGCCGTTGCCCGTTTTCTTCCGCTGGTCCGTGTTTGCTGCGGAGCGCTGTGCGCTTCGGGCGCGATCGCGCGCGGGGCGGCGGCGGGCGGCCCTTCGTGGACGAGTCCGGTGCCCCGGGAGCAGATGCGCGCGTTGAGCAGCGACCGGCCGGACGCGACGGAGAGTCCCTACACGGTCGATGCCGGCCATGTGCAGCTCGAGGCCAGCTTCCTGACCCACACGCGCGTCGACGCGCTGACGACGGTGCGGGAGATCGCGCCGGTGAATGTGCGGGTGGGGTTGGCGAACGCCTTCGAGCTGCAGTTTGTTTTCGACGGACTGATCCGCACTCGCACGAGCGATCCGCGGACCGGAGTGACGGAGACCCGCTCCGGGTCCGGCGATCTGACGGTTCGCGCGAAGTTCAACTGCCGCGGCAACGACGGCGGTGTGGCCGTCGGCGTGATGCCTTTTGTGAAGTTGCCCACGAATTCCGGCGGCATCGGCAACCGCTCGCTGGAAGGCGGCGTGATCGTGCCGCTGGCCTTCGGGCTGGGCGCCTGGACGCTGGGCGCGATGACCGAGGTGGACTGCGTTCGCGACGCGGCCGAGACAGGTTACGCGGCGGTCTGGATCAACACCGTCACGGTCGGGCACGGCTTGACCGAGCGCCTGGCCGGATTCGCGGAGCTCGCCTCGGGCGCCGGCGATGGCGGCCACGCCTTTGGCTTCAACTGCGGCCTGACCTACGCCGTCAGCGCCGATCTCCAACTGGACTGCGGGGCGAACTTCGGCCTTTCGCGGGCGGCGCCAGACCGCGTGCTTTTTGTCGGGATCACCTCCCGCTATTGACCCGATGAACCACGAGAATCCGCCCCTCCCCCCTACGCCCGCCGTCGACGACGGCTGGCGGCACACGCGCATCGCGCCGAGTCTGCCGGAGTCGCACCGCTCGATCGCGGTGCCGGCCTCCGCGGGTTTCTGGCGGAAGATGATCGCGTTCTCCGGCCCGGGCTACCTCGTCGCGGTCGGTTACATGGACCCCGGCAACTGGGCGACCGATCTGGCCGGCGGCTCCAAGTTCGGCTACACGCTGCTGAGCGTCATCCTGATCTCGAACCTGATGGCGATCCTGCTGCAGTCGCTTTGTGCCAAGCTCGGCATCGCCACGGGCCGCGACCTCGCGCAGGCGTGCCGCGACCACTATCCGCGCCCGGTCTCGCACGCGCTGTGGGTGCTCTGCGAGCTGGCCATCGCCGCCTGCGATCTCGCGGAAGTCATCGGCACCGCCATCGCGTTGAACCTGCTTTTCGGCATCCCGCTCGTCTGGGGCGTCGTGCTCACGGCGCTCGACGTGCTCGTGGTCCTCTTCCTCGCCAACCGCGGCTTCCGTTACCTCGAGGCGATGGTCATCGGACTCGTCGCGCTGATCGGCGTCTGCTTCGGTTTGGAGATCCTGTTCTCCCAACCGTCCGTGCGCGCGATCCTCGGCGGCCTCGTGCCGACGCTGGAGATCGTGCGCAACCCGCAGATGCTTTATCTCGCCATCGGCATCCTCGGGGCGACGGTCATGCCGCACAATCTCTACCTGCACTCCTCGATCGTGCAGACGCGCAAATACGAGCAGTCCGCCCCCGGCAAGCGCGAGGCGATCCGCTACGCGACCATCGACTCGACCACCGCGCTGATGTTCGCGCTCTTCATCAACGGCTCCATCCTCATCGTGTCGGCGGCGACTTTTTATCACCAGGGCCGGCACGACATCGCCGAGATTCAGGAGGCCCACCAGTTGCTCTCGCCGATGCTCGGGGTCGGCGCGGCCAGCACGCTTTTCGCCATCGCGCTGCTCGCCTCCGGCCAGAATTCCACCCTCACCGGCACCCTTGCGGGGCAGATCGTGATGGAAGGGTTTCTCAACCTCCGCCTGCGCCCGTGGCTGCGCCGCCTGATCACGCGCGCCATCGCCATCGTCCCCGCCGTCATCGTCGCCGCGCTCTACGGCGAGAGCGGCACGGCCAGGCTGCTCATTCTCAGCCAAGTCATCCTCAGCCTCCAACTGCCGTTCGCCGTCATTCCGCTCATCCTGTTCACCAACGACCGCGTGAAGATGGGCGAGTTCGCGAATCCGTGGTGGGTCAAGTGGCTTGCGTGGCTCACCGCCGCGGTGATAGTCGTCCTCAACCTCAAGATGGTGCTCGATTTCACGGGCATTACCGGCTGACCCCATGTATCGCAAAATCCTCGTCGCCCTCGAGAACGGCCCGGCGGATGACACGCTCATCCCGCACATCGCCGCGTTTGCCCGACAGATCGGCGCCGAGCTGCACCTGTTGCACGTGGCCGACGGCTGGGCCGCGCGGAATTTCGAGCAGCTCAAGCTCGCCGAGTCGGACGAAATGAAAGCCGACCGCGCCTACCTCGACGCCCGCGCGGGCACGCTGCGCGACAGCGGCCTGCTCGCGACGACCGAACTCGCCCTCGGCAATCCGCCGACGGAGATCGTCAAGGTCGCCATCGCCGCGCGCTGCGATCTCATCGCGCTCGCCTCGCACGGGCACCGGTTGCTCGGCGACCTCGTGCATGGCAGCACGATTGACCGCGTGCGGCACGAGACCGCCATCCCGATGCTGGTCGTGCGGGCCGGGCGGTGAGTCGCCGCCGGCCTCACTTGCGCCAGCGGAAGATCACCTGCGCGTGGTTTTGCTCGCGGTAGATTTTCCACGGCGTCCACTCGAAGACGTAGTCCTTGAGCAGAAACCCGGAGAGCAGGACGATGGCGGCGACGAGCGCCAGATGATCGGCGCTCAGGCGCACCATCGGCGCGAAGCCGGCCCCGGCGAGCCCGACGCCGGCCAGCACGCCGGTGAGCCCCACGGTCGACTCGACGCACATACACCTCGCCTCTCGCGCGGGCGCGACTGCCGGCCGACGCCGTGCGGCGCGCAGCAGCCACAGGTCGCGGCAAAATCCCTGGAGCAAGAGCAAGAGCGCGGCACCCGCGACCAGCGCGCCGAGCTCGGCGCGGAGACCGGTCCGCGGGCCGAATCCGGCCACGAGGCCGACCGCGACGGCGATAGCGCTCAGTTCAAAAATTTCCGCCGCGGTGAGTTTGGGCATCCCGGTAGGAGCCGCGACGCGCGAATTTATTCGCGGCGGGTCCAAGCCCGCGAGGCTCGCTTCGGCGCGGCGGGATGGCTGTGGGCGCGTGCTGGCACGCGATGTTTGGCGGGTGAGTCGCGAGCAAGCTCGCTCCCACAACCCAAATGGAGGCCCCGGCCGCGACTGCCGCGGGCCGCTCGCCGCGCGGGCCGCTACCGCGCGAACGGGAAGTGCCAGTTGCGCCGTGCGTAGCCGTAGGCGACGGGCTTGACGGCGGCGAGCTGCGCGAGCGAGTCGGCCGGCAGATACTTCGCCTCGAACTCGGCGACGGCGCGCTCGTAGGCGGCCAGCAGCCTCGCCTTCACGTCCGGCTGGACAAAGGAATAGGCGAGCGAATTGCGGCCGAGCGCGACGACCTCGGCCCACGAGAGATTGAAGGTCGTGACGGCGGTGAAGTATTCGTCGGTCAGGTTCGAGTCGAACATGCCGCGGTCGTCGGTGTTCAGGCAGACCGGCACGCCGGTGCGCAGATACTCGGGGAACGGGTGCTGCGCGAGGTCGGGCGTGTATTCGAGGAGACGGTTGGAGATGAGGTTCACCTCGACGAGCACGCGGCGCGTTTGCGCGAGGAGCAGGAGCGTGGCGGGATCCTTGATGAGGTTGATCCCGTGGCCGATCCGGCTGGCCCCGAGGAGCAGCGTGTCGCGGACGTGCGTGTCGGCCACGTCCATCTCGCCGGCGTGGATCGACAGGGGGAGCGTCGGGTAACGCGCGCGCAGCCGGCGGAAGGTGGCGAGGAAGCGCGCCGGTTCGCCGCGGTCGTTCTCCTCGATGCCGACGAGGTTGAGGCTGACCCACAGGTCGCGGTGCGCGTCGACGAAGGCGTAGGCGGCGGCGAGCCGCTCCTCGGAGTCGGGGAGGAAACGGAGCACGGGGGTCTGGAAACGCACCGTCACGCCGGTCGCCGCGACGTCGGGCTGGGCGAGGCGGCGGCGGACGAAGGCGACGGCCTCCTCGACCGGGATGGGGCGGCCGGCGTTGTCGGTCATGCCCGCCACGATGAACATCGTCTCGAGGTAGGCGAGGTGCTCGGCGCCGAACGCCTTGAGGTTCTCGACGAGCGATTCGGTGACGACCGGCAGGCTGCGGCCGATCTCGCCCCGCCGCGGCCAGAGCACCGTGAAAAACTCCGCGCGGCCCTCGCCGGGCGCGTCGAGGCGCAGGCTGTCGCACCACGCGGCGCGCTCGGCCGGCGTCAGCGCGTCGAGGCGCACGTATTCCGCGCGCGTGGCGGCTGGGAGGGCGTCGTAGTCGTGCTGGCGGATATTGTGGAACCGCTGCGCGGGCGCGATGGCGTCGGGCGCGTCGGTGAACCGGGCGCGCGTGTAGAAAGTGTCGCCGCCGTTGCGCGCGGGGTCGGTGCAGACGGCGTAGATCCACTCGGGGCGCTCGGCGCCGCTGTGGTTGTGCAGGTCGCCGCCCTTGGGCAGGGCGTAGAGGAGCGTGTAGAGTTCCGCCGGCGTGGCGGTGCGCTTGATTTCTTCGAACCGCGCGTCAAACGGGGCGGCGTGGGCCGCGGCGCAGCCGAGGGTGAGCAGCAGGGCGAGGAGTCGCATGGGCGGATTAACGCGCCGGCCGGCCGCCCCGGGCAACCGCAAAAAAATCAGAAAATCCGGGCCACGACGGCGCGCAGCAGGTGCAGGCTGAAGATGCCCGCGAGCACATAGGTGAGCGGCGAGGTCTGCCGCGCGCGGCCCGTCGCGAGATGGAGCACCGCGGAGGCGATCAGCCCGAGGCCGATGCCTTCGGCGATGCTGAAGCTGAGGGGAATGCCCGCGATGATCAGAAAGGCCGGCGCGGTCTCGGCGAAGTCGTCGAGCTTCAACTGCGCGACCGACTGGAACATGAAGATGCCGACGATCACGAGCGCCGGCGCGGTCGCGGCGGCGGGGATGACGAGGATCACCGGGGTGAGAAAGAGGGCCAAAAGAAAAAGCCCGGCGGTGGTCGCGCCCGTCAAGCCGGTGCGCCCGCCGGCCTCGACGCCCGCGGCAGACTCGATGTAGCTGACCACGGTCGAGGTGCCGAGGAGCGAGCTGAGGATGGCGGCGAGCGAGTCGGCGACGAGCGCGCGGCCGGCCTTGGGCAGTTTGCCGTCGCGGTCGAGGAGTCCGGCGCGCTGCGTCACGCCGATGAGCGTGCCGATGTTGTCGAACATATCGACGAGCAGCAGCGTGAGGATGATCGGCAGCGCCTTCGCGAAATCGTGGCGGAGCAGGTCGAAGTTGAGCTGGAGAAAAGTCGGCGCGGGCGAGGCCGGGAGGGAGAACAGCGCGCCGGGCCGCGCCGTGACCATGCCGCCGTGGCCGTTGGCGACAAAGAGTCCGGCGCCGGTGACGGAGAGAATCGAGAGGATGATCGCGCCCGGCACGCGGCGGGCGACGAGCACGGCGGTGAGCAGGATGCCGCCGAAGCACAGCAGCACCGGCGGCGAGCCGAAGTCGCCGTGCGTGACGAACGTCGCCGGGCTGGCGACCACGAGCCCGCCGTTCTTGAGGCCGATGAAGGCGATGAAGAGGCCGATGCCGCAGGTGATGGCGAGCTTCAGTTGGTGCGGGATGGCGGCGATGATTTTCTCGCGCACGCCGGTGAGCGACAGCGCGAGGAAGATGACGCCGTTGACGAACACGAGGCCGAGCGCCGACTGCCACGAGACGCCGAGGCCGAGGCAGACGGTGAAGGCGAAGTAGGCGTTGATGCCCATGCCCGGCGCGAGGGCGAGCGGGTAGTTGGTGAGGAAACCCATCAGCAGCGTGCTCGCGGCGGCGGTGAGGGCGGTGACGGTGATGAGCGCGGCGGCCGGCATGCCCGCGGCCGCGAGGATGGCGGGATTGACGGCGAGGATGTAGGCCATCGCCGCAAACGTGGTCGCGCCGGCCTGCACCTCGCGCGCGACCGTCGTGCCGTTGGCGTCGAGCCGGTAGAGGCGGTTCAGCATGGCGAAGGCGGGCGGAAGATCATTTGGCCGGCGCGGCGGGCGGGGTGTCCTCGTAGGCCGCCCAGCCGTCGACGAGGGCATGCACGACGCGGCTGCCGACGGCGTGCGCGGCTTCGAGGGACGGCTGGAAGGCGGCGTAACTGCCGAGTTTTTCTCCGCCCAGGCTCTCGGCCGCGGTGAGGCCCGGCGGCTGCATGTCGAAATTGCTCGCGGTGCGCAGCACGAGCGCGCGGCGCACGTCGGCGCGGCCGGCGCGGGTGAGGTTGGTCAGTGCGCGGAGCGTGCCGGTGTCCTCCATCGCGGTCGTGACGTAGCGGCCGCGCCCGGCGGTGTAATAGGCGACCCAATCGTGCGCCCACGCGTTCAGGAGCGCGCCGTGCCAGAACGTGCTCGACGCGAGGTTGGCGCCGACGAGCACCGCGGGCGGCTGCTGCGCCGCCGGCGTGGCGGTGTAGCGCGCGCGGAAGGCGCGGAGGCCGTCGTCGTCCGGCAGCGGGATGTCCTTGGTGAGGGCGAAGGCCCACGCCACGAGGCCCGGGTTGAGCTGGTAGCAATTGTCGACCCGCTCGGCGGCGGGCAGGAGCGGCAGCTCGTAGGGCTTGGTTTTGCGGAGCGGGATGTAACCGGTTTTCCAGTCGGACGGGATCTCGCGCGCGTCGATTTCGTGCCCGAGGTCGCCCTCCACCACGTAGTCGGCCCAGACCGCCGAGCCCACCGACGCGGCCGACGGGTCCACGCCGGCGATGCCCGCGACGACCCAGTAGCTCTTGCTCAGGTCGAACCGGGGGTCGAGGCCGAGGGCCATGACGCTGGCGGCGGCGTTCGTGTTGCCGACTCCGGTGACGATTCCGATGATAGAGCCGTCGGCGTTGGCGCGCACATCGTGATAGGCGGCGGGCAGGGGTAGGACGCGGGTCAGCTTCTCGCGCTCGACCCAGAGCTGGAATTCGCCGGGCCGGTCCCCGGTGTCCTGCCCGAGTTCAAACATGGCGACGACGACAACCTTCGGGCGGATAATCTCTGCCGCGGGCGACCACAGCGGGCACAGCGCGAGCAGACCGGCCACGGCGCGGAGAATCAGGGCGGGGTGGGACATGCGGCCGCGAGTGAGCCGGCTTCTGCGGCGGGTGGCAACTTTTTCCCGGCGCCGCCAATCGCGGGAGCTTGTCTTCGGGCGGATTTCGATTTTTTCTGCGCCGATGCGAAAATTGCTCCTGCCCGTGTTAGCTTTTCTTTTCAGCGCTGCGGCGGCCCTGGCGCAGCACGCGCTCGTCATCCAGACCGATTTCGGCACCAAGGACGGGGCCGTCGCCACCATGAAAGGCGTGGCCTTCGGCGTGGACCCGCACTTGGCGATCTTCGATCTCAGCCACGAGAACACGCCCTTCAACATCTGGGAGGCCGCCTACCGGCTCAAGCAAAGCGCGCCCTATTGGCCCCCGGGCACGGTCTTCGTGTCGGTGATTGATCCCGGCGTGGGCACGGCGCGCGCCTCGGTGGTCCTCGAGACGAAGAGCGGGCACTTCTTCGTCGGCCCCGACAATGGCACCTGGACGTTCGTGGCCGAGGAACTCGGCGTCGCCGCCGTGCGGCGGATCGACGAAAAAACCAACCGGCGCCCCGGCTCGGAGAAGAGCTACACCTTTCACGGCCGCGACATCTACGCCTTCACCGGCGCCCGGCTCGCGGCGGGCAAGATAACTTTCGCCGAGGTCGGCCCCTTGCTCGAGCCCCGCGTCGTCACGCTGCCCCACCAACGGCCGGAGCTGGCGGACGGCGCCCTGCGCGGCACGATCCCGCTCATCGATTTTCACTACGGCAACGTCTGGACGAACATCCCCGACACGCTGTTCGACCAGCTCAAACCGGCCTTTGGCGACCGGTTTCTCGTCGTGATTTTTCACGACGGCCGCGAGGTCTTCCGCGGAGTCGTGCCCTATGTGCGCACCTTCGGCGAAGTGCCCCCGGGCGCGCCGCTGCTCTATCTCAACAGCCTGCTCAACGTCGCCGTCGCCCTCAACCAGGGCAACTTCGCGCAACAGCACGCCCTCTCCTCCGGCGGCGGCTGGACCGTGCGGGTCGAGCGCGCGCCGTGAGGCCCGGCCGCCCGGCCCGCGCCGCGCCGAATTTTTTTTTTTCGCGCCGGGACGCTTCCGAGATTGCCCGGCTCCCCGTTGTCCGTCAGTAGAAGACGCCACCGACCCAGCCCACATGCAAAAATCAAAAACACCTCTCATTCTCCTTCTGCCGGCGCTGCTCGCCGCCGGAAGTTTGTTCGCCCAAACCCCGCCCGCTGCTCCTGCGACGCCCCAGACGAATGATGACGATGTCGTCAAACTCGAGAAGTTCGAGGTCAACGGCGTGCCGATCGACCAGAGCGTCCTGCCGACCACCCGGCCGTTCAACTCCGTCTATGGCTTCGACCGCAGCATCCTCGAGACCCCCCGCAACGTCACCATTTTCTCCCGCGAGCAACTTACGGCGATCAGCGTCCAGGACGTGCGCGACTTCACCAAGCTCACCGCCAGCTCCTACACCCGGTCGAATTTCGGCGCGCCGAGCAACCCCGACATCCGCGGGCAGACGGCCGACATTTTCCTCAACGGCATGCGCGTCGGCCTCGGCAGCAACGGCAACGGCCTCCCGATCAACTTCAACTCCGTCGAGTCGATCAACATCGTCAAGGGCCCCGCGACCGCCGTCTATGGCGCCTCCCAATACGTGGGCGGCTACGCCGACCTCATCACCAAACGGCCCACCTTCGACAGCGCCAAGGGCAGCGTCGCCGTCACCGTCGGCTCCTACAACACCCTCCGCTGGACCGCCGACTACAACGTCCCCGTCAGCAAGAAAACCGCCTACCGCCTCAGCTACTCGGGCGAGGACTCCGAAGGCTACTACTACGACGGCAAGAAAAAGACCGAGGCGCTCTACTTCGCGCTGACCCACCGCGCCAACGACCACTACGAGGCGTTTTTCAACACCGAGGTGTTCTACGCCGACTACACGGAGAATTTCGGCATCAACCGGCCCACCCAGGCCCTGATCGACAGCGGCCTCTACCAAACCGGCGTGAACAACAACCCCGCGCCCAACTTCGCGCTCTTCCCCTTCGGCTACGCCGACGCCAACGGCGCCCCGATCACCTTCGGCAACATCAACGTCGTCGCCGGCACCCCCGCCACCCCGTCCGATGCGCAGAACTCCCGCTTCGTCGTCTCCGGTTTCCCCGCGGTCAACCGCATCGCCCTCGGGCCCGTCGTCCAGATCGACCGCCGCAGCCGGCTCCTCCGCCCGGGCGACGATTCCGAGGGCTACAGCATCAACAGCCAGTTGATCCAGACCTTCCAGCCGCGCGCCGGCCTCGCCATCGGCAACAACACCTTCTTCCGCTACGTCAACCGCAACACCCTCTCGTCCTACTCCTACTCCGAGATCATCGATCCGAGCTGGAGCCTTGAGAACCGCACCGAGTTCCGCTTCGACAAGGACAACCACCAGATCAACACCGGCGTGGCCCTGCGCTACCAATACGTCGAAGCCTACAACGACTTCTTCAACGAGCCCGCCGCCGTCTGGGACCTCACCCGCGACCACAACTTCATCAACTACGCGAACTCCGTCAACTTCCCCAATCCCTTCACCCAGATTCCCGTCCCCGGCCATCCCGGCCGCGTTTACACGCCCGACAACGGCGACTCCGGCATCTCCAAGGTCAGCACCTTCTCGCCCTTCTACCAGCACAACTGGAAAATCAACGACGCCCTCTCCCTCGATTTCGGCGCCCGCGTCGACATCATGCGCGCCGACTTCCACATCGACTGGGTCAACTCCATCATCGGCCCCCAGCGCATCGCCGACAAAATCACCGTCAGCCTCCCCGGCTACAACGCCAGCCTCAACTACGCGCTCTCGTCGACCCGCTCGCTCTACGCCACCTATAACTACAGCAAGAATCCCGTCGGCGCCACCGGCAACGGCGGCGGCATCACCACCGGCGGCTTGCCCAAGTTCGACCCCGGCTCCCTCAAGAACGAGGCCAAGCTGACCGAGGCCGGCTACAAGCAAACCTTCAATAACAAGCGCGGCTTCCTCGGCCTCGCCGTCTTCCAGCAGGACCGCACCGCGCTCCAGCAAGACCGCACCACCCGGCTCTTCCGCACCCGCGGCATCGAGCTCGAGGCGAACTACCAGCCGAACAAGAGCTTCTTCTTCACCGTCGGCTACTCCTATCTCGAATCAACCGTCAACCAGGCCGAGTTCGACGTCGGCAACACCTCGCTCACCTCGCCGCTCGACCGCTTCTTCATCCTCGGCCCCGGCGAGCACCGCCGCCAGGGCGTGCCGCGCAACACCTTCAACGGCCTCGCCACCTACAAGTGGGAAAACGGCTTCGGCGTGACGGCCGGCCTGGTCTGGAACAGCGACATCAACAACAACGTCGTCGGCACCCTCGTCATCCCGCCCCAATACACCCTCGATCTCACCGCCTTCTATTCGACGAAGCGCTACGAGGTGCGGCTCGCCGTGCTCAACGCCACCGACCAGAAAAACTGGGGCGCCCCCAACGCCGTCTATGGCAACGAGTCGATTACCGCCGAGCTCCCGATCCACGCCGAGCTCACGGTGAAATACAAATTCTGAACCGGGCGTAGGTTCCTCCCGCAGCTCTCCGCGGCGGCCGAAAGGCCGCCGCTTTTTATTCCCGCCGGGGTTTGCTCCGCGTCCCGCGTCCCGGCGAAACGCTCCGGCCTGGCTCGAACCTGTGGGAGCGTGCTTGCACGCGACGTTGTGCGAACCTGTGGGAGCGTGCTTGCACGCGACGATTCGTGGGCGAGCCCACACCCGTCCTGTGTCCGGCAGAAAATTTCGCGACCACGAGGAACGCGTCGAACCCTCTCTCACTTGGAGCCGGGGCGTCCCCGCCCCGGCCCGCAGCGAAACGCGGCGCCCCCGCTTACCAGCCCGATCGCGCCGGCACGGTCGGGATCGGAAATTCCGGGGAGCGCCCGCGTCCCGCGGGCTGTCTTCGGCGTCCCGCCGAAGACCGAAACCCCGTTCGCCATCACCCCGCTCTCACTCCAGCTCGCGCAACACCCGATCAAAGACCGGGCTCGCCGCCTCGCGCGCGACGATTTGCAATCCGCCGGTCAGCCCGCCCGCGAGCGGCACCGGAACCGTCAACACCGGCAGACCGCCCAGACTCGCCGGCGCCGTCAGCCGCAGCAACGCGCGCCGCGCCTCGGGCGTGCAGTCGGCCTTGCGCAGCGCCGGAAACGGCGCGCACGGCAGCACCAGAAAATCGTGCGTCGCGAAAAACTGCCGCCAACTCTCGCGGACGCTCCCCAGATTCTCCCGCGCCTGCGCGAGCTGCTCCGCCGGGACCCGTCCGCCGTCGGAGATGCGCTGCCAGATCACCGGATCGTAATTCTCGCGGAAGGGCGCGAGCCAATCGCGGTGGATCGCGTGTGCCTCGTGCATCACGACGGTCGCATACGTGTCCACGGCATCCGTCCACGCCGCGCGCAACGCGTCCCTCGTCGCGTCGTCCGCCGGCGGCGCGAACCGCGCCGCCATCGCCGTGCCCGCGCGGGCGAAGTCCGCATCCGGTTCCACACCGAGATCGGCGCACGTGAGGAAACAACCGCGGAGCGAGTTTTCGTTGGTTCTCTCGCTGGGTCCCGGGACTTCTTGGAGATGCGGCGCCCTCGCCGCGTTTCTGTCGTTGACCGGGGCGAGGGCGCCCCGGCTCCAAGTGAGCGCCTGCCCCGCGGTTTCATGACGGGGGGAGATTCCTTTGCCAAGCAGAGCATCGATCACGGTCCGCAGGTCGCCTGGATTCGCCGTGAACCAGCCGGCGGTGTCGCACGTCGGCGAGAGCGGGAACGCGTCGCGAATCCATTCGTGCCCCGGCGTCGTGCGGAAACCATAGACGCCGCAGAACGCCGCCGGCACGCGCACTGAGCCGCCGGTGTCGGTGCCGAGCGCGAAGGGCACCACACCGGCGCCGACCA
>JACQFT010000207.1 GCA_016199925.1 Opitutia bacterium
AAGCGCGTCCCCTCCATCGCCAACGCGAAGAAGCAGCTCGGCTGGACGCCCAAAGTCGACCTCAAGACCGCCATCCGCCTCACGCTCGACTACCACCTCGCGAACAAAGACTACTCGCTGACGTGAGTGTAGGGCGGGGTCGCTGACCCCGCCATCCGCTGTGAGCCATGCCCATCCGCCTCGCCCTCAAAGTTGACGTCGACACCGACCGTGGCACGCGCCTCGGCGTGCCGAATCTCGCCGCCGACTTCCGCGAGTTCCACGCGCAGGCCTGCTTCCTATTTTCGCTCGGGCCCGACAACACCGGCAAAGCCATCTCGCGCGTCTTCCGCCCGGGCTTCCTGAAAAAAGTCGGTCGCACCAGCGTCGTGCAGCTTTACGGCGTGCGCACGCTGCTCAACGGCACGCTCCTCCCCGCGCCGCACATCGGTCGCCGCAACGAGCACGCGATGCAGTTCGTCCGCGACGCCGGCTTCGAGGTCGGCATCCACTGCCACGACCACTACCGCTGGCAGGATCATCTGCACGGCATGAGCCTCGAGGAAATCCGCGCCGAGTTCGCCGCCGCGCGCGCCGAGTTCAAGCGCATCTTCGGCGTCGAGGCGCCCACCGCCGGCGCCGCCGGCTGGCAGAGCAACGCCCGCAGCCGCCAAATCTACGACGAGGCCGGCCTCCTCTACGCCAGCGACACGCGCGGCACCTCGCCGTTTTTCCCGCGCATCGACGGCACCGTGTTCAAGACCCTCGAGATTCCCAGCACGCTGCCGACCTTCGACGAGCTGATGGGGCGGCCGGAATTTCCCGACGAGAAAATCGTCGCGCACTACCTGTCGCTCCTGCGCGAGGACCGGCCGAATGTCTTCACGCTCCACGCCGAGATCGAAGGCATGGGCAAGCGCGCGCTCTTCCGCGATCTGCTCCGCGCCTGCGCCGCGCGCGGCGTGCAGTTCATCCGCATGGATGATCTCGCTCGCGAACTCCTCGCCCACCGCGCCGCGATTCCCGTCTGCGACCAGCAGCTCGCCGCGATCGACGGCCGCTCCGGCCTCGTCGCCACGCAGGTCCTATAGCGGAATTCACGGTTCGAGGTTCAAAGTTTTCAGCTCACGGTTCTCCGTCGGGATTGCGATTCGCCCACCTGTCGGCATCCAAAAACCGCGAACTCCGAGCCGTGAACTTCCCCTTCCCTACTGCCGGTCCACGCGCACGAGCATCCACACGCCGAGCGCCTGAAATCCTAGATTCGGCACCCACATCAGCAGGTCGGGCCGCCATGCGGGGTGCCCGTCCAGCCAGCCGACTGCGACCGTGCAAAAATAATAGCCCATCGCCAGCGCCAGCGCGATTCCGAGGTTGGCCGAGGTCTCCTTGCGCGAGACCTTGATCCCGAGCGGAATCGCGATCAGCGCAAACGACAGCACCGAAAACGCCGTCGCAAATTTCTCCTGCATGACAAACTGCACCTTTATCCGTTTCACTTCCCGCTCGGCGGTCGTCAGCTTGGGATCCCGCGCACCGAGCCGGCGCCACTCCGCCAGCAGTTGGCCCAGCGTCATCCACTTCATCTTCCGGTTCACCGAGTGCCCGCCCGACAGTTTGTCGAGCGGCAGGTCGAAGGTCGCGTGCTCCCACGCCGCGGCCGCGCGCATCTGGCTGAAATTTTCCGGATCCTTCTCGTCCCGCGCCTCGGCCTGCGCATGGTCGAGCGTCAGCACGAGTTTGTTTTCCTTCTCGTCGTAGTCGAGCCGCCCCGAGTCCGCCCGCGCCGCCCGGCGCACGCGCTTCTGGTCGTCGAGTTCCCACAGCCAGAAATCCTTCAGTTGCTGGCCGCGCTTCTCGCCGACGTAGATCACTTTCCCGGGAAAATCTCGGATGAACGTCTTCGGCACGATGAAATTGAGCGGATTCTGCCGCAGCGCGGCCGCCAGATCCTGCTCATACGCCACCTTCGCGCGGGGCATGAACTCGAAATTGACCACCAGCGTGAATCCCACCCCGAGCAGCGCGCCAAAGAGGATCGGCGCCGACAAGCCCGCGACACTCAACCCGCACGCCCGCAGTGCCGTGATTTCCCGGTCGGATGACATGCGCCCGAGCACGAGCAGGATCCCCGTCAGCATCCCCATCGGCAGCGCATACGAGACACTCACCGGAATCGACAGCCCGACCAGATGCAGGCAGGTATCCGCCCCGATCTGCCCCGTCACCAGCCGGCTCAACAGGTCTTGGATAAAATTCCCGAGCATCAGCACGAACGTGAACAACCCCACGCCCCAGCCGCACGTCACTGCGACATTGGCGAAGATGTGCCGGTGGATGAGTTTCATCAGAAAAGTTCGGAGCCAAGAGCTAAGAGCCGAGAGCCGGACAGCAACAAGCAATTGGTCGCCCGCTTGACTCTGGACTCCGGGCTCTAAGCTCTAGACTCTCTTCCGCCGATGCGCTTCACGCCCGCCAAACCCGCCCTCTACGGCGAAACCCTCGACTCCCTCACCGCCGCCCTCGCGGCGCAGAGCCAGCCGGCGTTCCGCGCAAAGCAGATCCTGGACTGGCTCTACAAAAAGCGCGTCGCGACCTGGGACGAGATGACGAATCTCCCGCGCGAACTCCGCGCGTGGCTCGCGGAGAACTACGACGTCGCCCCGACCGCCCTCGTCTTCGACCGCCAGTCCACCGACGAGACCGACAAACTCCTCCTCGAACTCGGCGACCGCTCGCTCATCGAGACCGTCATCATCCGCGTGCCGCAATTCGGCGTCGGCCTCGACGAGTCGCGCAAGACGATCTGCATTTCCACTCAGGTCGGTTGCGCGATGGGCTGCAAATTCTGCGCCTCCGGTCTCGACGGCCTCAAACGCAACCTCTCCGCCGGTGAGATCGTCCACCAGCTCATCCAAGTCTGCCGCCTCGAAGACGCCCGCACTCCGCGCGCCCGCGCCGAGCTGGCGTCGTTCGACAACATCGTCGTCATGGGCATGGGCGAGCCCCTCCACAACTACGACGCCATCGTCCGCGCGCTCACCATCGTCAACGCCCCCTGGGGCCTCGGCTTCGGTGCCCGCCGCATCACCCTCTCGACCTCCGGCCTCGTGCCGAAGATCCGGCAGCTCGCCACCGAGCCGCTCGGCCTCCGCCTCGCCATCTCGCTCCACGGCGCGACCGACGCTGTGCGCGAGCAAATCATGCCCGTCAACAAAGCGTGGCCGCTCGCCGAATTGCTGCCCGCCGTGAAGGAATTTTCCGACAAGAAAGGCCGCATGGTCACCCTCGAGTTCATCCTCATCGAGGAAATCAACGACACCTTCGACCAAGCCGAGAAACTCCGCGACATCGCCCTCGACCTGCACGCGCACGTGAACCTCATCCCCTACAACACCGTCGAGGGTCTCGAGTGGAAACGCCCGAGCCTGACGCGGCAGGTGAAGTTTCTCGACGTGCTCGCCGACGCCGGCGTCTCCGTCACGCTCCGCCGCGAGAAGGGTCACGACATCAACGCCGCCTGCGGCCAGCTCCGCCTCAAGACCGAGAAGACCCGCGAAGCCGCCGGCTCCGGCTGACGTCCGACATGCACGCCGTCGCGTGCGCCCGCGAGCTTGCCCGCACTCCACTCCCCACGCCATCGCGTAGGTCAACGAGCTTGCTCGCGCCCCACTCCCCACGCCACCGCGTGGGCCAGCGAGTTTGCTCGCGCCCCTCGGGCACCCGCCGGCAATGCGAACCCGCCGGCCCGCCGTGGCCCGCCCCCCCCGTTTCCTCGAAAACCGTCCCCCGCCCCGCGGCCGAGTTTGTCACGTAATACGTGACAAACCTCTCTGAATGTCCCCCGGTGCCACTTGTCACGTATTACGTGACAAACGATTTTTCGTCCGACTGGCCTGGAGGGCGAGGCGACGGGCGTCACGCGCCACCGGCGGGTTGCTTTGGCCGCGCGGCCTGCTAGCACTCCGTCGGCCCATGGACCTTCTGCCAGGCTTCATCGAGATTCCGCTCCGGCTCGCGCTGTTGCTCGCCGGACTGCTCGTGCCCGGTTCGCTGCTCCTCCGCGCGCTGCGTCTGCCGTGGTCGCTCGCGGCGAGTTTCGCGGGCTCGTTCGTGGCGCTCTACGCGACCGTCTTGCTCTGCGTCTTCTTGAAGGTGCCGATCATGTTCGCGACGCTCACCGGCGGACTCGTGCTGATCTGCGTCGGGCTGCTCCAAATCCACCTCCGCCAAAGGCCCGGGCCGCCGGCGCTCGACCCGGTCGGTTCGTTCGCGCCTTTCACGCAGCTCGGCCGGTGGACGCCGCTCTATCTGCTCTTTTGGGCGGTGGTCGGCTATCGGCTGGTTGATCAACCGCTCACGGGCCCGGACGCGGTTTTCCGCTGGAGTTTTCTCGCCGAACAGATGCTCCACCTCGGCTCGCTCGATTTCTACCCGCCGCAAACCGCCGCGCAGTTCACGCACTATTTCTGGCCCGAGAGCATCCCGCCCGGCATCGCGTCCCTCTACGCGTGGGCCTACGCCTGCGGCGGCAGCAAGCACGCGCTGTGGACCTCGCCCGTCGTCGCGGTGCAATTGCTCGCGATGCACGAACTCGTCTGGCGGCTCGCGCACCGCTGGGGCGGCGAAGTCGCGGCGCGGCGCGCCCTGCTGCTCGCGGCGGCGACACCGTTGCTCACATGGTCAACGCTCATCGGCCAGGAAACCGCGCTCATGTCGGTCGGCGTCGGCGGATTCGCGTGGTGCCTGCTTCAGCAGAACGAACGCAGCGCGACACGCTGGGCCGCACTCGCGGGTGGGTTCGCCGTCGCCGCCGGAGCCGCGCGGGAATACGGCCTCGCGTTCCCGCTGCTCGCGCTCGCCGCCGCGCGCCTGCTCGCCGTGCCGCGTCGCTCGCTCGTCACGCTCGCGGCGGTCGCGCTGCCTCTCGCGTTCGTCTGGCCGCTGCGCACGTGGGCGCTCACGGGCAATCCATTCTACAGCCTCGACCTCGGCGGACTGCTGCCGGGCAATGCGGTTTTCGCCGAATGGATCGCGCACACGCGCTCGCTGCACGGCTCCGGTTTGTTCACGAGCACCGAGCTGCTCTCGGTCGCGCGCTATCTGACGCTGTGGGCGCTGCCGGCGTTGATCGGCACGGCCGCAGTCGGCCGATTTTTCCACGGTCTGCGTGAGGCGCGCCTCGTCGCGCTGCTGGCGAGCGTGGTCGGCGCCCTTTGGCTTGCATCGGTGCCGTTCACCGCCGGCGGGCTCTTCTACTCGCTGCGCGTGCTCAGTCCGGCGTTCCTGCTGCTTGTCGCTTTCGGTGGTTACGCACTGTGGGTGGTCGAGACGACTCCGCTGGGCCGCAAACTCTGCGCCGGTGCGCTTGCGTTGCTGCTGCTCGAATCGCTGCCGAAGACCCTCGTCCTCCCCGAAAATCCCTACCGCACGCCGCCAGGCAACTGGCTAGCCGCCGGGCGCAACTTCTCCGACTCCGTGCGCGCGCATGAACAGGAACTCGTCGCGAAACTCGCCACCTTGCCCGACCACCAACGGCTGCTCTCCGAAAGCGCCGGTTTGCCGCGTCTGCTCGCGCCGCACGGCATCACCGTCGTGCCAATCTGGAGTCCCGAGGCCGCGTGGCTCTTCGACCGCAGCCTGAAGCCCGAGGAGCTCGCGCGCCGAGCGATCCGCTCGCGGCTGCATTACCTCGTGCTCCAGAAATCAGGCCTCGGTTTCGACTTCCTCAATCGGCGCGCGCGCTGGCAAGTTCCGTGGTTCAAAATCGCGCCCGTCCTCGAGACCGACACCTACGCCGTCTTCGAGCTGACGGTGACCCCGCCGCCTTAAGCATACCGAACCGAAACCACGAATAGACACGAAGGACACGAATTCAAAGCCATCAGAAGTCGCAATCAATCGCCGCAACAGCCGCACGGCTGGTCGAATTTTCGGTCCGCGCTTTGCCTCCTCTTCATTGGTGTCGATTCGTGTTCATTCGTGGTTCGCTCAGGTCCCGCCACCTTAAGACGAACTCCGCGCTTTACGCCGCGCCGTTTCCCGCCCCAATGGGTGTCGCCCCATGTCCGCCGACCGCCCGATCTCCGAGCTTTTCGCCCAGCGCCGCCCGGTGCGCTCGCTGGAATTTTTCCCGCCGAAAGACGAAGCCGGCCTGGCCAACCTCCACGCGGCGGCGACGGCCCTGAAGCACATCTCGCCGGATTTCGTCTCGGTCACCTACGGGGCCGGCGGCTCCACGCGCGAACGCACCGCCCAGGCCTGCGCGATGCTGCGACGGGATTTCGGCTACACCGTGATGCCCCACCTCACCTGTGTCGGGCACTCGCGCGCCGAGCTGCACGACGTCGCCGACCGGCTGCACGCCGAGGGTTACCGCAACGTCATGACGCTCCGCGGCGATCCGCCGAAGGGCGAGACGACCTTCGTCCCCTACCTCGACGGTCTGCGCTACGGCAGCGATCTCGTCGCGCTGCTCAAGGCGCGCCACGGCGATTTTTGCCTCGGTGTCGGCGGCTATCCGGAGAAACACCCCGAGGCGTCCAATGCCGAGCTCGACCTCGACAACCTCAAACGCAAGGTGGACGCCGGAGCGGCGTTCGTCACCACGCAGCTCTTTTTCGACAACGCCGCCTACTACCGCTTCGTCGAGCGGTGCCGCGCGCGCGGCATCACCGTGCCGATCGTGCCGGGCATCATGCCCGTGCTCTCGCTCAAGCAGGTGAAGCGTTTCACCGAGATGTGCGGCGCGAGCCTGCCTGCGCAGCTCGTGACGCGCCTCGAAGCCGCCGCCGAGATTCCCGACGTGGTCGAGATCATCGGTGTCGACTGGGCCCTCGACCAGATCCGCGGCCTTCTCGCCAACGGCGCCCCCGGCTACCACCTCTACATCATGAACCGCGCGAAGAGCGCCCTCGCGATGGCGGCGGGCTTGGCGGCGTGAGCTTCAATCCGCTGGTGTGATGAGCTTCAGCTTCGGGAAATAAGTGCGATAACGCGCCACATCGCGGGTCACGAGTGTCAGCCCGGCCTGCTCGGCATGGGCCCCGATGTAGAAACCCGGCAACGGTGAGGATCTGGTCCCGCCGGCGCGGCGGTATTCCAGAAAGGCCCGGCTCGCCCGAAACCCAGCTTCATAGGGGAGCGGCAAGCGCTTGAAAAAAGTTGGCCGGAGCCAGTGGTCCAATTCGGCCTGCGTATCGAACGCACTCGCCAGTTCCGCGTAGAGAATCGGGTTGATCGGAATCGGGCCGCCGGCACTCGCGGCGCGAAACTGTCCCGTCGACCACTCCAGCCAATTGGCATCGGCGGTGAGGATGTCCAGCAGGACGTTCGTATCGAGCATCCGGCTCATCAGTCGTCGCCGCGTGTGAGTTTCATGAGCTTGGCGGTGGTCGTCTTGCCTTTCATCACGCCCGTCGCACGCTGGAGCCAGTCGTCCACCGGGTTCTTCGCCCGCTTGTGGGGCCGCAACTGGACCTTGCCGCCGTCGGAAACGAACTCCACCGCCGTGCCCGGTTTGAGGCCGAAACGATTGCGGATCCGCTGTGGAATAGTGACCCGTCCTTTGCTGGTGACGAGCATGGCCGGAAGTAATACCGCAGCCGGTCTTACCCCAAGGAAACCCCACCGCGAACCGAGCGCCTCCTGAAATCCGCAGCCTTCTCGCCAACGGCGCCCCCGGCTACCACCTCTACCTCACGAACCGCGCGAAAAGCGCGCTCGCGATGGCGGCGGGTCTGGCGGCGTAGGCGGCGGGGACCGGTTAGGGCGCCCTGCTGGCGCAGCAGCACGGCGCCCTCCTCTTCGCCACCAATCGATTCCGCCGGGCACCGGATTGCCGCTCCTCGCGGGCGGCGCCGGTCACAAATCCGGTGCGCAGCCGGGTTGCCTGGCCTGCGGCTCAATACCTGCGCGCCGCGAAAAACCTGGCGACCCCGCTCACCCCCGGCGCGGAGTAGCCGACTTGCTTCGCGTAGATCAACGCCATATCGCCGTCAAAATTCCCCTCGTAGAAGACGACATACGCCATTGCCTTGGGCTGGAGGTTCGTTCCGACGGTGGAAACGTTCAGCGCCACGTTCGTCAGAAAACCGAGGGCCAGTCCGTTTCGCGAACCGTCGGGATAGCTTTCCAATATCCGCCGCGCCACAAAACGACTACCTTGGACATCCCCTTCGGCCACCACAAAACCCTTGAACGGTTCTCCCCGTAATTTCGCCCAAAGTATCGGCGAATAGAACGACTGAATCTCTGCCGCCGGCAGCCTCTTGTCTGAGGCGAGACTCGGCGTCGGCGCGTCGATTTGGGTCGGAACTGTCGGAGACGAGCTGCATCCGGCAAGCAGTG
Organism: Opitutia bacterium; assembly: GCA_016199925.1. Taxonomy (GTDB): domain Bacteria; phylum Verrucomicrobiota; class Verrucomicrobiia; order Opitutales; family Opitutaceae; genus JACQFT01. The sequence continues at coordinate 8,329 of JACQFT010000207.1, forward strand.
CCATCGTCGAAAGGGCCCATCGCTTCAGAGGCGTCATTTTTCGGTTCCACCGCCCGAGAACACAGGGCGGAAGCTCGCCGTGGCAAAGATCCGACCGGTCGTCGTCTGGCCTTTCTTCGCGCCGGCGGGGTCGCAACTGGACCTTGCCGCCGTTTACGAACTCCACCGCCGTGACCGGTTTGAGACCGAATCGATTGCGAATCCGCTGGCGAAAGGGGACCTGTCCTTTGCCAGTGATGGGCATGGCCGGAAGTGATACCGCCCGCGGAGTTGCCACAAGATAAAACCCCTGCAGCCCGCGACGGCCACGGGTTTGGCGGTGTGAATATTTCAGGTCCCGCGGAATTCGTGGATGACCTTTATCGGACCGACAATCTTCCGATTTAACTCAGCGAGTGATTCGGCGGGAATCCATAACTCCTGATGGCCGGAAGCTCCGACGCATTTAACCGGAAACTGTTCAAGATACTCGACCACCACTTCGAATTTAGTCACATAACCAACATTGCCGTTTTCGCGGTCCTTCGCGTTCCACTCGCGAGC